>JBCDBC010000018.1:0-14629 GCA_039184535.1 Bacteroidota bacterium
TTTTGAACAAACTGGAACTACAATAGATTTTAAGTGGGAGCAACCAGCAACAGTTGGCGAACAGACCAATGGATATTCTTACAATCTATTTCTTACCGCTAATCTTGGAGGTACCATAATTGTACCCCCACATTCAGATGTAAGCAACGGAACTAGAAGAGTGTCAAAGATAGGTGGTATTCAAGGAACACAGTGGACCATCAATAATTTGGCCCCGGGATCTTATACTTGGGGGGTTCAAGCTATTGATCAAGACTTTGAAGGATCTGCATTTACTTCACAAAGCATGATCTTACAGGACCCTTCCTTTGAAGATATTTCTACCCTCTTTGGGGCAAATAGGACTGTAGGAATGGTTGATCCTGCAGCAGTTTGGGTAGACCATAATCAGGATGGAAGACTGGATCTTATCCTGGCTGGTGAAACCACCAGTTCAGGAAATACAGAGTTATTTATTAACACAGTATCTGGATTTCAGGAGGTCATCACTAATTTGGATGATGTAAGTGATGCTACTATTTCAGTAGTGGATTATAACCTGGATAATAGAGCTGATGTGTTTATCAGTGGCATTCAGGGAGCAAATAAAACCAGTCAATTATATGAAGGGGGACCTGGTACCATAGACTTTACCAAAATCACCACTGGAATACAGGGAGTAAGTGGAGGAAGTTCAGATTGGGCAGACTTTAACCTGGATGGCCTACCGGATCTCCTATTGACAGGCTTGGATGCAGATGACCAGCCTCTTACTGTCGTCTACCAGAATCTGGGTGGAGGTGTATTTAACGAGGTTTCTGCAGGTTTAACAGATATCCAGGACGGTGAAGCCAAATGGCTGGATTACAACAATGACCAACTACCAGACATCATCTTGAGTGGTACATCAGATGGAGGAGGTGTTACAGAGCTTTTCCGCGGAAATGGGGATGGCTCATTTACCAAAATTGGTGTTGCCTTTAGCACCTTCACTAGAGCTACCATTGGAATTTCTGATATAGATAATGATGGATTTGTAGACGTGGTTGTTTCCGGATTGGGAGAAGGCGGAGCAAACCTGGCCATCTACCAAAACTCAAATGGAACTACATTCTCAGAGAATGCCCAGGCACTTACAGAGGTAGTAAGTTCATCCTTAGATCTTGCAGATCTTGACGAAGATGGAGATGTAGATATGATTGTTACAGGTCAAATCCAAGGTGGTGCCCCTAGTACAATCTTATACCTAAATGATGGAAATGGAACCTTTTCTCAGGACCTCTTCAATGCAGGAACCTTTCCAAATGTTCATAGAGGAGTAATTAAATTTGCTGACTTTAATAGTGATGGGAAGTTGGATCTCTATCTGGCTGGAAATGAAAGTGTAGGTTCTTCCAACTTCAATTCGTACCTATTTCAAAATATTTTACCCACTTCTGACCAAGTTCCAGGAGTTCCAATTAATCCAAGCTCTAGCCAGGCTGGAAACACACTTAACATTAGCTGGGAGGCCCCTGCAAACGTGGGAACTGATGAAAAAGATGGAATTAGATACAACTTCTACCTGAGCAGAAATTCAGGGTTTGGAAGTAATGGATTATTCTCTCCCTTAGCTAATATAGGTTCTGGTGCTGCCCTAGTACCGGAATTGGCCAATACTGGAAATAGACTCTCTCGTTCCTTTCCTGACCTGACACCTGGTACTTACTATTGGGGAGTACAGGCAGTAGACCAGGGAATGGATAGATCCGCTTTTACCACCGAACAAAGCTTTACTTATATTCCAGCTGGGGCTTCTTTCCTTGATGAAACACCAACCTTAATTAGTGGCCTAACTAGTGGATGGAGACAGGCGGAGGTATCCATGGCAGACATTGATAATGATGATGACCTGGATTTCATTATCTCTGGTGTGAATCCCTCTGGTAATACTGAAATCAGGGTATACAAATTTACTGGCTCTGCCTTTGTAGAGGATGACGACCTTTCAGACGATTTAACGGCTGTTGCTAACCCCAGTATTGAATGGCAGGATGTGAATAATGATGGCTTTCTGGATGTGTTAATTGCTGGTGTGAGCTCTTCAGGTCCTGTTTCTATTCTTTATGAGAATGAAAATGGGGATGCATTTTCTCAACTGACCACTTTCCTGGGCGTGAATGCCTCTGTTGCCTGGGGAGACTATGATAATGATGGACGGTCAGATCTCTTGATTACGGGGCAGTCTAACGCTGGACCAGTATCCATTCTCTACCATAATGATGGAGGGGGAACATTTTCTGAGGCCACAAATGTAAACCTAACAGGAGTACAGGAAAGTAGTGTCCTTTGGTCAGATATAAACACAGATGGGTATAGAGACATTGTCCTGACAGGAAATGATGGATCTGCACCTATTACCCAAATTTATCTGAATAATCAGGCAGGGAACTTCACCAGTATAGGTAATGGAGGGCTAGCTAATATAAGATTGGGTGATATTGAACAAGGCGATTACAATAATGATGGTTTACCAGATTTTGTATTAGCTGGAGAAAGTGGAGCATCAGGCTTTACCCCCGTTGCCGGAGTCTACCGAAATAATGGTGACCTAACCTTTACCCAAATTTTTGTACCGACTGCCTCTCGGGAAGGGAGTGTTGCCTGGGGCGATTACAATAATGACGGTTTCTCAGATTTTGTCATTATCGGGAAAGAGACTAATGCCAATAATTCCTATTCTTCTCGCTTCTACACGAATAGTGGAGGAACCGGTTTTTCAGAAGATGTGGCTAACTCTTCTGTCTTACCTGATTTAGGAGATGGTGCCACCGTTTCCTGGGGAGATTTGAATGATGATGATAAACTGGACCTTATATTAAGTGGTAGATCTTCTGACGTCCCCCCGCAGAATATATTCTCTATTCTCACGAACATAGATGGCAATGCTAATACCACACTTAATACTCCTACGGGGCTTACGGCTTTACAAACCGGAACCTCTGTGGAAGTAGGTTGGACTGCGCCTTCAGGAGTAGCTGCCAATCTGGTTAACGGAATTACTTATAACCTAAGAATAGGCTCCAGCAGTGGAGATATAGACATACTTGCACCTCTTACAGATGCTACTGACGGATTTAACAGAATACCTCAATCCGGTTCTCTGGGAAATACCCTCTCCTGGACCATAGAGGGCCTGAGTGAAGGGCAGTATTTCTGGAGTGTTCAGGCAGTAGACCAGGATTTTGAAACTTCTCCTTTTAGTGCTGAAAGTCAGTTCCAGGTTTTAGTGCCAGACTTTACTGATGCTTCGGCCACGGTTATTCCAGGGATTCCAGCTAATGTAGACTTGAGAAATGGAAATATTTATTGGCTGGACTTCGATAATAATGGGGAACTGGACTTCATTGTGACAGGGGAAAATGCAACTACCCCATTGATTACTGTATTTGAGAACCAGAGTGGAGTGCTGAACCAGAGCAGCTCTGTAGCTACAGATCTGATAGCTGTTACTAATGCGGAATTAGACGCAGCAGATTTTGATAAAGATGGAGACCTGGATGTACTCATTACAGGTACTGATGGCTCTAATAGTGGACTGACTAATCTATACACTTATGATCAGGGGCAGTCAAAATTTGTCCTGGAAACTACCATCAGTAATCTTCTCCAGAACGTTACAGACGGAGACATAAGTTGGGGAGACTATGATAATGATGGAGACCTTGACATCCTTTTAGTGGGGGATGCAGGCTCACCCTTCATAAGGATATATGAGAATGACGGATTGGGTAATTTTAGTGAAGACAATCAAGGTGGCGTATTGGTCGGAGTTGAACAGGCAAGGATAGCCTGGATAGATATCGATAATGATGGTGATCTGGACATAGTAGCTAATGGATCTAATGGTACAGAAGCCAGGGCATACCTTTACAGTAATAATGGATCCGGAATATATACCAATACCTCTGATGCAGATGTGATAGGAACCATTCAGGGAGATCTTGCCTTTGCAGACATAGAGAATGACGGAGATTTGGATCTCCTTATATCTGGATTGAATTTTGCACAGAGCGCTTCTTCCACCACCCTCTACATAAATGATGGCTCCGGAGATTTTGCAAACTCTGGCCAGACCTTTATGGCTTCTTCCAATGGGGCTTTAGCATTTGGGGACTATAATGAGGATACTTTCCCTGATTTGGTCGTGACAGGCTTTAATGCTACTACTGACTCCACTGTGTTATATGATAACACAAATGGAACCTTTGCCTTAAATGCAGTAAACTCAGGATTGTTTCCTCAAATAGGACAGGGAGAAGTTAGCTGGGCAGACTATGACAGAGATGGTAAACTAGATCTGGCCTTTACTGGAAGGAGTGGATCTCCTACAAGCTATACCCTAAGAATATTTGAGAATAATAATGTAAACTCCAACACTACTCCGGATGAGCCGGAAAATCTGCTTGTATCCATCATAAATGACGAAATCACCCTGAACTGGCAGCCTCCTACTGGCGCCACTAATCCGGATGGACTTTCATATGCTCTGTACCTTGAAAGCGTAAGTGAGGGAGAATTTATCATTAGACCCAATGCCTTCATTCAGGGAGGAAATTCTGGTCTAAGAAAAACCGTATCTATCGGAAATGTAGGGAAAGAAAGTTCCTTTACTATTTCCGGCCTACCTGCAGGTGATTACGCTTGGAGTGTACAGGCCATAGATCAGGATTTTGAAGGCTCTATTTTCGCACCTGTACAATCTCTTACTTACCAACCAGCTGGATTGATCTTTTTTGATCAGTCTGTAAATGCTTTACCCGGAAATGTTGAAGGGCTAGATCAGGCAGCCCTCTCTTTTGCAGATGTAAATGATGATGGTTTCCTTGATTTTGTCGTAAGTGGGGAAGAAGATGATGGAGATTTGATTACAGAGTATTATGAATTTGATTCCGGAGATAATGAGTTTGATAAGATTACGGTGATCTCTAATGAACTAGATAATGTAAGAAATGGAAGCATTGACTGGGGAGATATCAATAATGATGGGTTGCCAGATCTGATTATCACGGGAGATGGAAGCGCTGCAGCTACCCTAAGTCCTCAAACACATTTGTATGAGAATAATGGGACTGGTTTCACTGAGATAAGCATAGGGGCAGAAGACGTAGGTAATGGCGATGCCATATTTGGAGACTATAACAATGATGGTATGCAAGACATCTTTGTTACGGGAAGTGATGGATCTGCTGGGGTGAGTGAGTTATTCCAAAATGTTGACGGAAATACCTTTGTTGAAGTTCCTAGTAGTATAGCCAGTCTCACGGAGAGTTCTGCTGACTGGGGAGATTATAATAATGATGGCTTCCTAGATCTTGCCCTCATGGGGAGTGGAAATGGAGGCCCTGTGAGTTTCATTTACAGAAATAATGGTGACGGGACCTTTACCGGAATAAATGTCGTACTGGCAGATGTGAAGCAGGGGGACATAAAGTGGGTAGATGTAGATAATGACCAGGATCTGGATCTAATCATGTGTGGAGAACAGTCTGAAAATGGGACTAATCCTATCACAGCTCTTTACCTAAATGAAGGAAACGAAAACTTCACCTTAAGTTCTTCCAGTCTGACAGGTGTGCGGGATGGAAACCTTAGCCTAGGAGACATAAATCAAGATACCTATCCTGATCTGATTCTGTCCGGAAAGTTTGGAACCGGTGCAGAGGACAGAATTACGGAAGTATACTTAAATAACGGCTCGGGAGTCCTGGTAAAAGACAATGTTAATAGTCAAAATATTCAGGCTACAGATAATGGTGCTTATGTGGCTCTAGGGGATGTATTACAAGACAGAAGACTTGACCTACTGGTGGTTGGAAGAACAAGTACTACTCCTGAAACCAAAACTTTTAAACTGTACCAAAATATTACCACCAATGCGTTAACTAACCCTGCTACTCCCACTAATCTTATGGCGGTGCAGGAAGGGAATGAGATCGTATTTAGCTGGACACAAGCAGGAGATACTGACCAGAGCTACAACCTGTATGTAGGTTCTGCTACTAATACTCAGGATGCAAAGTCCTCTCTTTCTGTCTTAAATGGAGGAAATGAAGGATATAGAAAGGTCATCAAGATTGGTAACGTAGGATTTGCTAGCTCCTGGCGAATAAACTCCCTCCTTTCAGGTACCTATGAATGGGGGGTTCAGGCCATAGACCAGGATTTAGAAGGGACCGTATTTATTGAAGGCCCCCCTATTACATATGTCGCTCCAGACTTTGAAGAACTTCAAGCCTCCTTTATTGCAGGGGGAAATCTACCTTCTTACTCAGAGGCCTCTATGGCATGGGGAGACTTTGATAATGATGAAGACCTGGATCTCGTCATTTCAGGGGCTGATGGCTCGGCAGTACAAACCCGACTATACAGGAATGATTTGTCTGTTAATAACCAGTTTACCCTTCTGAGTGCTAACTTGCCGGGAGCTAAGAACGGGGATATTGAATGGATAGATATTGAAAATGATGGAGACCTGGACCTGATTATTACGGGAGAATCAGCTATCTCAGCTCCTGTTACCAGGATACTCGTGAATGATGGATCCAGCGGAGGGTCTTTCTCCTTAATCCCTACTCCTGCCGTACCTCAAACCATTAATAGCTCTATAGCAGTTGGGGATATTAATAATGATGGCGCGCAAGATTTCGTGATTACCGGCTTTTCACAAAACGGAAGAGTGTCGGAGGTATTCCTAAATCGTGGAGGGAGCTTCACCGCCTTAAATGCAGGCCTCACCCCAATAGATGAGGGGACAGTAGCCCTCTTTGATGCAGACAAGGATGGAAAACTGGATATCCTATTGAGTGGAAACTCTGATGGAATCGGCTTAACAACAGAATTATATATCCAAACACAGGACCTGACCTTTAGAAGAAAGGTACTTGATCTACCTGGACTGGAAAATGGAAGCATTGATTGGGCTGACTTTGATCTGGATGGATTTCATGATATCGTTCTCACAGGTGTTAGTGGGCCTAATAGAATAGGAAGAGTGTACAACTTTAACCAGGCTGATACCACCTACCAATTCTTTACTGCCATAGATAGCGTTCAAAATGGATATGCCAGTTGGGGAGATTTCAATGAAGATGGATTCACAGATATTATCCTAACAGGTCAGAACGGAAACTTTGGAACAGACAGAACTACTGTTCTCTACAGAAATAATAATGGAGTAGGTTTTGTAGAGGAAGCGATAAACTCTCAATTATTCCAGGACTTAAATAATGGTAGTGTAGCCACGTGGGCTGATATAAATACAGATGGGAGACTAGATGTAGTAATGGTAGGTACTGCTGTAGGAAGTACCACTAACAGTTTTCACATTTATACCAATCAGTTGGCAGGTCTGGAAGCGGATGTAGTTCCTACTCCTATAAACCTTACGGCTGTACAGGATGGCTTTGACATAGTCATTAGCTGGGATCCTGCTGCTACAGTTTCTGATGAAACTACTTATGAACTGATTGTAGGTACATCCAGTGGGGGACAGGAGATACGTTCTGGTTTATCTGATCCCGCAACTGGCTTTAGAAGAGTCCCAGTTCCGGGAGAATTGACTTCTACTTTTACTTACAGACTTACAGACATAAGTTCTCCTGGTGAAATATTCTTCGGGCTTCAGGCCATAGAAAATGATTTTGAAACATCTCCATTCGAGGAAGCGAGCATCACCTTTATTCGTCCTGATTTTGCAGACGAGACATCTATCTATTTCAGTTCTGTTCCTCCTTTAAGAGTAGAAGATGCCGGCATAGCCTGGGGAGATGTCTTCAATCAGAATGGTTCTGATTTTCTTGATTTGTTTATAACAGGAGCTACTGATTCAGTGCCTACTGCCTACTTATACGCGAATAATGGGTTAAATAATTCATATACCCTCCTAACAGATACTTTAACAGGCGTGAGAAATGCCAGTGCTGAATGGGGAGATCTAAATAATGATGGGAATCTGGACTTGTTATATGCCGGAGAGGATGTAGATGGGAATCCACTGACCAAACTATATACCAGTGTAGGTAATTCGCTGGTAGACATCAGTGCCAGTGCGGAACTTGAAAATGTGAAAAATGGGGATGTCTATTGGGTAGATTATGACAATGATGGTGATCAGGATATCTTCCTAACGGGAGAATCTGCTACCGGACCTACCACCAAACTATATGAGAATCTGGAGGGTAATGCCTTTAGAGATATCTCATTGCCTCAGTCCTTGGCCCTTAGAAATAGTAGTGTAGATTGGGCTGACTATGATGGAAATGGTCTCATGGACCTAGCCATTATGGGAGAACGTACGGATGGTACCCCATTTACAGATGTATTTAGAAACATTGGAAATGGAACGTTTGAGTCAGTATCTACTGGATTGGAGAATGTAAGTAATGGGGACATTAAATGGGGGGATTTCAATAATGATGGTAGGGTAGACCTGGCCATCATGGGACTGGATGAATCTGGACAACCATTTAGTGCTGTTTATAGGCTGGATCTCTTAGTATTTACTCCTATCACGATTACCGGACTTCCTGGCCTCAGTGCTGGAAGCATAGAGTTTGTAGATTTTGATAATGATGGATATAGGGACCTAATATTTAGTGGTAGTACAGGACCAGGAATCTCAGATAGAGCAACTATTCTTCTTAAGAATAATAACTCTGGGGGCTTCTTTATAGACAATATCAATTCTTCAGCTTTAACTGATGCAGGAAATAGTACCATTGGCGTTGTGGATGCTAACCTGGATGGGAAGATTGATCTCTTATTGACTGGTAGAGCTGATAACGGGAATACTTCCTTCCTGACTACAAGGCTATTTACAAACCTTATTTCTACTAATTCCACAGTCCCTCTCTCGCCTTCAAATGCAAATATGACGGCCACTGTAGATCCAAATGATCCTGATAAGGTTACCTTGAGCTGGACAGCTCCAGCAGCACCTTCAGGCCTGGATGCCTCTGTGGTGAATGGATATACCTATAATATCTATCTCCTAAGAGATGGGACTCTGGAAGCTACGCCATTGTCAGATATAGTGGCTCCTTCAAACAGAAGAGTTGTTAGGTCAGGAAATACTTCACAAAACCTGACCTGGGAAATAGATGGATTACCTTCTGGTACCTATTCCTGGTCAGTACAGGCTGTGGACCAGGATTATCAGGCTTCAGTTTTCACACAAGGTACAGATCCTTTTGTGATAGACGCCCCTATATTTGCAGATGTTACTAATTCTGCTATATCAGCTTTACCGGGAATAGGCTTCAGTGAGTCTAGCCTGGACTGGGGGGATTATGACAATGATGGAGACCTTGATCTGCTTATATCTGGAGAAGTGACAGATGTGGTAGGCGGTGTAACAGTAAGTGTACCTACCTCTAAATTGTTAGAGAATCTAGGAAATGGAATCTTTGATGACGTTACGGAGGAATTAGGGGTAGCCCTCATCCAGGTAAGAAAGAGTATCGTACGCTGGGGTGACTTTAACGCCGATGGAAATTTAGACTTCTTTATTTCCGGGGAACAGGTACTGAGCGGCCTTACCAACGAAATCAACAATATCTATAAAGGAGATGGAACAGGTACCTTTACTATATTGGATAACCTGAATATAGTTCCTGTAGCTAGTGGAGATGCAGACTGGGGGGATTATGATAACGATGGTGATTTAGATATCGCGGTTATGGGGTCTGCCCAAAGTACTGGGGCGAACTCAGCTATCTATAGAAATAATGGGGATGAAACCTTCAACAGAATCACCATTCCGGTAAATGTAGGCTCAGGGGAACTTGCTTGGGGAGACTACGACGGAGACAGAGACCTGGATCTCTTTATTTCTGGTTTCACGGGTACAGTACCTTTCACCAGATTGATAGATAATAATAACGGCATCTTTCAGGCCCTGGAGGTGATTCCCAATGGCCTACAGTTGGGAAGTATAGATTTGGGAGACTATGATAATGATGGAGACATAGACCTTCTGATTACAGGAAAAACTACCAACAGAAGTATCTCAAGTGTTTACAGAAATGATGGAACCCTTCCATTTGTGGATATTGGAGCTCCGCTAGATTCAGTGGCTGAAGGGAGAGGGATATTTGGGGACTATAATGATGATGGCCTATTGGATATATTCCTGATAGGTAGCGATAAAGATGGAAACCGCATAGCCAAATTATATCAAAACGATAGCCTATCTGGTAACAGATTTGTCTTTGACCAACCCGCTTCTACAACATTGGTGGGCGCAGATGAGGATGCTTATGCTGCCTGGGGAGACTTTGATGGGGATGATAAGCTAGACTTAGTGGTTACAGGGCTTGAGTTTGAAAGTACACAGGGCGTAAAGTTTAGAGCCCTAAGGTTCTATAAGAATAATGAAGAATCTCCGAACGGATTCCCAGCCCCACCTACTGGCCTTACCCAGACATTGGATGGAAATGTGATCCAGTTCTTGTGGTCAGCACCGGAGCAGTATATCTTCCCAGGTGTAGACACTACGGATATTGCGGGTAGGTCATTCTCCTATAATCTGCTCTTAGGATCAGTAGAAACTGGAGAGGTGAATATTATTTCTCCTATGGCTGATACAGCTAATGGATTTAGGAGAATAGTTCGTCAGGGTAACGTTGGATATGATTTCAGCTGGGAAGTTCAGGGTCTTGATGCAGGAGATTATTTCTGGTCAGTCCAGGCTATAGATACTGACTTTGAAGGCTCAGATTTTCCTGAACCACTTCAATTTACCTTCATCCCTACATCTTTTATTGATGTTACTACTTCTGAATTCCCTGTAAGCCAGCTTCCCCAAAGGGTAGAGAGTGCCGCAGTTAATTTTGGAGACTTCGATAATGATGAAGACCTGGATATCCTGATATCAGGAAGGTTAGATAATGAGAATTTTGCTACCAGAATATATGAATATGATTCTGGCTACCAGATCAATCAGACTGCCTCAGATAGCCTTGTTGATTTACGTCAAGGTGCAGCAGAATGGGGCGACTATGACAGTGATGGGGACCTGGATATCTTCCTGGTAGGTCAGAATGAGGACCTGGAGGAAGTAGCCTTTATTTATGAGAATGTAAATGGGACCTTTGTTTCTAGACCTGCTGTCTCAGCAGGAATAACACCAGTGGATTTGGCAGCAGCCAAGTTTGGAGATTATGATAATGATGGGGATCTGGACTTATTCGTAGCGGGTAGAGATAGAACTACACTTAATATCAGGTCAGATATTTATGAGAATGTTCTGAACTCAGCTACAGATGAGAGGAGCTTTGTTAGGAATGCTGAAGCCTCCGCTAACTTAGTAGGAATAGAAAATGGCAGCGTAGATTGGGGAGATTATAATAAGGATAGCTTCCTGGATCTGGTAATAGCTGGTGAAGCTGCCTCAGGGCCTTTAGCCGTTGTGTATAGGAATACAGGTAATAGAACCTTTGTAGATGAACAGCAGCCGCTTACGCCTATTAAAGATGGAAGTGTCTCCTTTGGCGATTATAACAATGATGGCTTCTTAGACATCCTGCTAGCAGGAGAGAATACATCCAACTCATTTAGACCTGCTTCCAGAATTTTTAGATATGACAATGATGTGAAAAAGTTCGAGGATATTGTACAGGGAATGGAGGATGTTCGAAATAGTAGTGTATCCTGGGCGGACTTTGACAATGATGGCTACCTAGACTTCTTCCTTCTAGGAGATAGAAAAAATAGTGGAAATGAAGAAGCACCTACTTCCAGTATCTACAGAGGAAGGCCTAATGATGACTTTATCCAGGATCTGGGTTCTTCTCAGACCATAGCTGACTTAAATTTCCCTAATGGTCTTTGGGGGGATTATAATGGGGACGGAAGGATAGACCTACTTCTAACGGGAGTAGATGAAGATCTTGGGAACTTTGGTTTTGCCTTATACAGAAATAATGTGAGTAGAGCGCCTACCATTCCTGACCAAATTACTGGCCTGGTTGATGATCCGGATGGTGATGAAGTTATTCTTTCATGGGATGTGCCCGCAAACTATGTAGGCGAATTTGAAAACAGTCCTTCCTACAACATCGCCTTGGGACCAAGAGGAGGCAGCATCATAGATGTGGTTAGTCCTATGGCTGATACCTTAAGTGGGGTACGTTCCATGGTAAGATTAGGAAATGCCGGGCACAGGGCTCAATGGGTATTGAAAGAGTTACCTGATGGATTCTATTGTTGGTCAGTACAGGCATTAGCTGAAAACTATCAAGGGGGCGCTTTTTCTGATACCTCCTGCTTTAATTACATCAACCCACGTCCAGTCATAGAGGTAGAGAATCTGCCAACTCTTGTGAGATATAGGGACGAAACAACAGATACCACCGCTACTATCACAGTAAGAGATACTCTAGTAGTAGATAGAGTAGAGCTGAACTACAAAGGGATTTCTGAAACTAGCTGGAGAAAAGAACCTGCTAGTCAGATTCCCGGTACCAACACCTATGCTGTTGATATTGAAGCTGGACTAAACCGCAGTAGCATACCTAACTTTAACCAACTTACAGATAGAGAAATAGGGATAGAGTACTACATGGTCGTCATAGGAAGTTTTGGTACTCCTAGCTTTACAGATACTTCACGCTTAGAAAGAGCTTATCTGCGCTTTGACAGTCTAGGTTTGGAAGATATTCTAATTGCTACAGGTAGGGAGGTTACAGCATACAATATCATCTCTGTGCCCTTGGAGTTAGATGATCCTTCTGTGAAGGCTACTCTTAGAGATGATTTTGGAGACTATGACGTCTTTAACTGGAGATTCTGGTATTATGATGCCTTAGGGAACAGACAAGAGTACGACTCTGTAGCCAGCGTACCACTCATAGAACCTGGAAAAGGATATTGGCTAATTTATTCTCCACCAAGAGATGCTCAAAATACTGACCGATACAATACTGGTGCTGGGAATACGGTAAAAGCCTATTCAGATTCTCCTTTTGTTTGGACCTTAACTCCAGGTCATAACCAAATAGGAAATCCTTATCACTTTGACCTGAGCTGGGATGAAATCATCGCCTATAATAAGATTCATACACCTGAGATAGCAGCAGATTCTCTGGATAAGCTAGACCTTAATACTTATGATCAGGTGTATCAGATGGATGATGAGTTCCTGCAAAGAAATGAGGGGGCATTTGTATACACCAGTATTCCAATGAACTTAAAAGTACCGGTTACCAAGAACCTGGGGATACAATCGGAGAGATCCGGTTCTGGGGCAGATTTCCCTGAGCGCTATGATCCTATAGATGCTACTAACTGGATGGTAGACATACGTCTCCGAAAAGGGGAGATACCAAGCTGGCTGGGTGCCATAGGAATGAATAAGACCGCCATCTTTAGCTATGATAAGCATGATGTGATAGCGCCACCACGGTCCTTTGGGTATGCTGAGTTTGTGAGTTATCATCCTGAGTATGAAAACCCAAGGTTTGGCGTAGATGTAGTACCTACCCAGGAAAGCTATGTGTGGGATATGGTGCTAGAGCAGGTAGATGCAGAAGATCCGGTTATCATGGAGTGGGATCCATCCTATTTTGGAAATGGTGATAAGGAGCTCATACTATATGATGTCGAAAGGCAGAAGCCAGTAGACATGAGGATGATCAATCAGTACGTGAGTTGGTCTTCTACTGTAAACAGGCAGTTCAGAATATACTATGGTACTCAAGCTTTTATAGATTCCGCTTTAAGTCCGGATGCAATCCTTCTGGGAGCTGCTTATCCTAACCCTGCCGCGGAGGTATTAAACATTCCATTTACCTTGCCACCTTCCTTAGGATTGTATGAAGTAAAACTGGATATGTATAATACGCTTGGGCAAAAACTCTTTACCCTCTTTGAGGGTAGACTGGGAGAAGGATTCCATGAGGAAAGGGTAGAACTAAAACATCCTTCAGGAGCACAGTTATCAAATGGGGTCTATCTCTATAAGCTGACTGTGAAGGGAAGAGATGAGTCTTATGAACAGGTGAAAAGATTTGTTATTAGGAAATAACACTTAAGAAGCTATGCGAAAGCAGATGTACAAATGGGTCTTTTTTGTCGCTCTGATAACGGGGACATGCTTTCTAGTGGAGGCACAGCCGGTAGTAGGCCGCTCCAACTCGGTAACCATTGATTTTGGGTACCCAAAGATAGAGTATGATGCTTCTCCTACTTTCAATGATATCAATGATAATAATACCATAGATGTAGGGGAGAGTGTGCTTATAGCCTTTAACATCAGGAATAAGGGGAAGTATGTGGCTAATAACGTTACGGTAAAAACCTTGATTGATGATAGGATCAGAGGGCTTGAACTCCCTGCTCCTAAAAACTATGGAAACATAGCGCCAGGAGGGGAGAAATTTGTGAAGCTGGTAATCAAAAGCGATAGCTCTTTAGCAGCAGGGATCGCAAGCTTGAAATTCAGAATTATAGAGAATAGTGATAGTGCTGGTCAGATTGCCTATGCAGTGAATACTGCAGATGTAGGAGGAAGACGGTCTCAAGAAGGCTTGTATCTGTAAAAAATGAGACTGCAATGCTCACTACCTTCAACGAGGTAAACATGCGGCCAATCATGGATCTAAGAAAAAAA
>JBCDBC010000019.1:0-14552 GCA_039184535.1 Bacteroidota bacterium
ACTTGAGAAAGGCCAGATGGCAATTCACTAAGGGTGTGCTACTACACCTAAGACCAACCTTCTTAAAAGCGTTCCAACATAGACCCTTAATCTCAGTAAGCATGTTTAAGCACAATCTTCTCATCACTTATAGAAATGCTATTCGGAATACCTTTTCCTTCCTCATAAATCTGTTTGGACTATCCGCTGGAATAGCAACAGTCCTTCTGATCACACTTTGGATACAGGATGAGTGGTCGGTGGATAGATTTCATGAAAAGGATAGTCGATTGTATCGGGTGATGCAGAATTTTGCCTTTGCAGACCATGTTCAGACATGGGAAGAAACCCCCATTTTACTGGCAGAGGCTATGAAAAAAGATTTCGCAGAGGTGGAAGAGGCCGTTTCTATGACTAATAGGTATCATCACCCCTCTGGCCTAGCCATTGCAGGTGATAAAAGCATGAAAATACGAGGGGCATTTGTTAGTAGGAATTTCTTTGAAGTAATGACCTATCCCCTGATATATGGAGAAGCCAGTGCGGTTATGGCAAATCCAGAAAGCATCATCATTTCAGAAAATCTAGCCATTAGGCTATTTAAATCTAGTTCTCTGGCTATTGGCAAAGAGATAAACTGGAAAACCTCCTACTTCGACCAGAACTTCAAGGTGGAAGGGGTATTTAAAGATATTCCCCAAAATGCTACTAGACAATTTGAGGCGGTAGTATCCATGGACAAACTAGTGAACTTCGACCCTGCTGGAGGGATGTGGACAGGAGATTATGCTGAGACCTATGTAGTGCTCAATCCCTCTGCTTCCCCTGATGCCATGGATCAAAAACTGGCTAAGTATCTGGAGAAGAAAGATCCATCAAGGACTGAGTCTGTGCTATTTCTACAGAAATACTCAGACAGATACCTTCATGGGATATATGAGGATGGGAAGTTAGTAGGAGGAAGGATGAACTATCTGAAGCTTTTTGGACTTGTCGCTCTCTTTGTATTGCTTATAGCCTGCATCAATTTCATGAACCTTGCTACTGCCAGAGCTTCTGCCAGAGGAAAGGAGATAGGTGTAAAGAAAGCCTTTGGGGTAAGGAAAGGAACCCTGATCTTTCAGTTCCTGACAGAATCAATCTTCATTAGTTTTCTGGCCAGTATGCTCGCCCTGGGGATCGTTTACTTTACCCTTCCACTCTTCAATGACATCACAGGAAAGTTTCTCTCACTAGCATTTAGTGGCCAAGACATCCGCAACCTTCTATGCTTCATTCTACTCATAGGTCTTTTGGCGGGTTCTTATCCAGCCCTGTATCTATCTGGCTTTTCTCCTATCAACATCTTAAAAGGGAAGATTACGCCAACTGGCTGGGAGTTTACGGTCAGGAAAGGCTTGGTGGTATTTCAGTTTGCTCTCTCAGTCATTTTTCTGATAGGGGTATTTGTTATCCATCAGCAACTGAACTATACCCAATCAAAAAATCTTGGATATACGAGAGCACAGGTAGTTTCCTTTGAGCGACCTCCTCATCAGGAAGATCCAGAAGTTATGTTAACTGAGTTATCAGCCATTGCGGGAGTTGAGCAGACATCCAGTATGTTTTGGAGTATACTAGATGGGACTGATTCCGGATCTGGTTATAGCTGGACAGGTAATGAGGCTGAAAGGGACTTTAGCTTTCTTTCTCCTAAAATTGGATATGATGTGATTGAAACCCTGGAAATGGATATCCTGGCAGGTAGGTCATTCTCCAGAGAGTTTGGAGATGAGGCTGATAATATCATCATCAATGAAGCTGCTCAAAAACATATGGGACTAACTGATCCAGTTGGGTTCATTTTGAGAAGAGGAACTACTCAGAAAAAAATCATTGGAGTAGTGAATGACTTCCACTATGGTTCTATTCATGAGCTGATAAGACCCTTGATTTTCCGCTTTAGAGGAAATGGTCGAAATATTATGCTGAAAGTATCTACTCAAGATCTCCAGGGAACCATGGTAGAGGTAGAAAAAGTATTCAAGGCCCATCATCCTGCTTATTCTCTGGATTACCATTTTTTAAGTGAAGAATATGATGCTCTGTACCAGGCAGAAAACAGGGTGGGAACCTTATCCACCTATTTCTCTGCTTTGGCCATTTTGATTTCTTGTCTGGGCCTGTTGGGATTAGCCACTTTTATGGCAGAAAACAGAGCAAAAGAAATTGGGATACGGAAGATTCTGGGAGCCAGTGCATGGGCCATTGTGAAACTGCTTTCTTCTGGATTTACCCGAATGGTCCTCCTGGGCATTGGCCTTGCCTTGCCTATCAGCTATGCCTTGTCTCAAAGATGGCTTAGCTCATTTGCTTACAGGATAGAACTGGACTGGATATACTTTGGAGCCGCTGCCTTACTCACCTTGTTAATCGCCTGGTTAGCCGTAAGTATACAGACACTCAAATCCGCCCATGTAAATCCGGTAGAGCTATTGAGGGATGAATAGAGTTAGGTGAATTCATTGTTGGTTAAGATGGACCCACTGCTGAAGTAGTGGGTTTTTTAATGATACCCCCCATTTGATTATTGGCCTAATCTTCTCAGCAAACTCCAGCCACTCGAAACGGAAAAAGGGCTATTCAGTTGCCTGTATATATGTATTACAATCACGTATGAAATAAAGTAGTATATTTACTACCATTACGAATCATATGAAACTGACCCGTATTGGTGAATTCCAGGAATTAATTCTCTTAATCGTCATCATACTACAGGATGATGCTTATGGGGCCTCTATAAAAGGAGCATTGGAGGAACGGCTAAAAACTAACATCAGTGTAGGGTCTATCCAATCATCTTTAAAGCGACTAGAAGATAAAGGGTACTTGATCTCTAACACCGGAGAGGCTACTCCTGTTAGGGGAGGAAGGAGGAAGAAATTGTATCAGATTACTCCTCAAGGTAGAGAAGTTTTAGTCCACATGAAGTCTATTAGAGAAAACCTCTATGGATCTATTTCCTACTTACGATTAAAGTTGGATTAAGCTGAGCTAGTCTTCAGGAAGAATAACTCATTCTTACTTAAAGCTTTACTTGAAGCTTTTCCAGAACAAAACTACAGGTCACTGGAAAGAAACTTTTTGGGAGTAACTTTCTGGATTTTTTTGAAAACCCGATTAAAATAAGAGCGGCTCTCAAAGCCACAGGCGAGGTACACTTCCTTGATGTTCCGGCTTCTATCCTTCATGAGGCGAGTGGCCAGCTTAATCCTTTCTCTATTAATATAGTCTACTGGAGAAAGGCCTAGCTCATCTTTAAATACCCGATAGAAATGAGATTTACTCATACAGGCTTGCTCACTTAGCTCCTCAATGGTGAGAGATTTGTCCAGGTTATCTTTTATATACTGCATTACATATGCCAGCCTGTGTGTGCTACTGAGTGTTTTACTTTGGTTCTGGTAGATCCTGAAGGAGTTTGCCTGGAGAATTCTAATGATAAGCTCATTGAGCATATTATCCACAAATACATCCTTCATACTGTGATTCTCAGAAAAAAGAAATAGTAGGCGTTGAAGGATCTGGTAAATGCCAGAGTCATTAGTAAAGTGGAAATTATAGTCCATCATGCTCCACTCTTTTCCATCAGCCTTAGGCATCATCTCATTCATCATTTGAAGAGTCTCACCCAGCTTGTCTTCAGAAATAGTCATAGCCAGACAACGGGTAGGATTTTTCTCACTAGCTTCTGGGAAATCTATGGCCATCAATTGGTTAGCTGGAAGAATCAGAGATTCTCCTGGGAAAAAAGGAAAACTCTCATGGTCTTTAAGATGCATGACCTTTTTCCCTTGTATCATGCTGGCCAGAACAGGATAGTCAAATTGTAGCAGGACACGTTCTGCCTGCTGGTGAGTTTCATATACATGTACCTCTGCCTTGTTTAAGGTATAAGAGGTTTTGTTTTCAACAAGGGTATCCAGTTTACGATCCTTATAAAAGGTATCTGGTAGAAGCATAGCGAGTAGTTGTTGAAATTAGCCGAGAGTAGCCAAGTTATCTCATATACATAAACTCAATATGAGAGAATAGTTCACACTCATGAGAGAATTGGTCTATTTAATTAAACCAATTCTACATAATTTAAGAAATAGCTAACAAGAATACCACTTGTTGCCAAAAAAGGACTCTATTATTCACCTTATAAAACCCCAATTATGAGTGATTTACAATCAACGCTCGCTGTGGCCATTGAAAAGCCGCAATTTAAAAGTCATTATGATAACTACATCGGAGGTAAATGGACCCCGCCTGTTAATGGCCAATACTTCGATAATATTTCTCCGGTCGACGGAAATACCTTTACCAAAGTAGCTCGTTCTACAGCTGAAGACATTGAGTTAGCCATTGATGCTGCTTGGGCAGCTGCTCCTGAGTGGAATAACTCGGCTGCTGCTTACAGAAGTAACCTCTTGCTCAAAATAGCTGACATCATGGAAGCTAATCTGGAAGATCTTGCCAGAGCAGAAACCTGGGACAATGGGAAAGCACTTAGAGAGACCCTGGCTGCGGACATGCCCCTTGCCATAGACCATTTCCGTTATTTTGCTGGCGTAATCAGAGCAGAAGAAGGAACCATGAGTGAGTTGGATGCCACCACAGTCTCTATGAACGTCCCAGAACCATTAGGCGTAGTAGGGCAGATCATCCCCTGGAATTTCCCTATCCTCATGGCTGCCTGGAAAGTAGCTCCTGCGCTAGCTGCAGGAAACTGTGTGGTACTTAAGCCTGCAGAGCAAACCCCCGTGGGGATCATGATTCTTATGGAACTCATTAAAGATGTACTTCCTGCTGGTGTATTAAATGTAGTGAACGGTTTTGGGATAGAAGCAGGTAAGCCACTGGCCTCTAACCCAAGAATCAATAAGGTAGCCTTCACAGGAGAGACCACTACTGGACAGCTCATCATGCAGTATGCTTCTAAAAACATAGTGCCGGTTACCCTAGAGTTAGGTGGAAAATCTCCTAATATCTTCTTTGAGAATGTCATGGATCATGATGACGAATTCTTTGATAAGTGTTTGGAAGGGGCAGTTATGTTTGCCCTAAACCAGGGAGAAGTTTGTACCTGTCCATCCAGACTATTGGTTCAGGAAAGCATTTTCGATAAGTTCCTGGAGCGTGTGGTTGAACGCACAGAAGCCATCAAGTTAGGTCATCCCCTGGATCCTACTACCATGATGGGAGCCCAGGCTTCTAATGATCAGTATGAGAAGATTCTTAACTACATTAATATAGGGAAGGAAGAAGGATGTGAAGTCCTTACAGGTGGAGAGGCTGCTTATCATGATAGCCTAAAAGGCGGATACTATATTAAGCCTACCATTCTGAAAGGAAATAACAAAATGCGTGTATTCCAGGAAGAGATTTTTGGACCTGTAGTTTGTGTAACTTCCTTCAAGGATGAAGCAGAGGCCATAGAAATAGCCAATGATACCCTATACGGATTAGGAGCAGCCGTTTGGACTCGTGATTCACATCAGGCCTATCAGGTATCTCGTGCCGTTCAGGCAGGTAGAGTGTGGGTAAATTGTTACCATCTATATCCTGCTCATGCACCATTTGGTGGATATAAGAAGTCAGGTATAGGTAGAGAGACGCATAAGATGATGCTGAACCACTACCGCCAGACAAAGAACATGCTTATTTCTTATGACAAGAACGCAATGGGATTCTTTTAATCTGCAAAACTTATGACAGAAAGAGTGCTCGTATCCGAGAAGGCTAGTGAAATCATACAAAAGTTGCGCGGACAGCACGGAGAACTCATGTTTCATCAAAGTGGGGGATGCTGTGATGGCTCCTCCCCCATGTGTTTCCCTAAGGGAGAACTCATGCTGAATGAAACAGATGTCTGGCTGGGTGAGATTGAAGACTGTGATTTTTACATGTCTAAGGATCAGTTTGAATACTGGAAGCATACCCAATTAACAGTAGATATAGTGGAGGGGAGAGGTGCCAGCTTTTCGGTAGAAATCCCCTTAGGATTACGTTTCGTTATCAGGTCTCGTCTATATACGGATCAGGAAATGGAAACCCTCCGGCCTATCAGGCTGGGAGAAAACTAGATAAAGTGTAAATATTAACAACACAGCCCATTACGATTTGTAGTGGGCTGTGCTATATAGCAAACCTTTCGATTACAGTAATCCGCCTCAGGTAAGTTCCCCTCGTCTTTCCAGAAGATCCTGCTCTATCTTATTCATCATCTTCCCATCCAGCTTATAGAATACCATCAGTAAGGCAGCTAGTAGAAAGAATACTCCTGGTACTATGTTCCAGGACATATCTATCCCTTGTAAGGCAGACTCAGTCTGTTCCATGTCTTTAACAAAGCCATACCAGCCTAAAATGTAGCCTGGAATGGCGCTTCCAGCAGCAGAGCCAAATTTCAAGGAAAACATGGAGGCAGATACTGTTAGGCCTGCACTGTTATGTCCAGACATCCATTCTCCATATTCTGCACAATCTGTATACATGGAAAAAAGCAAGGTGATGATGGTCCCGAAGGAGAATATCCCTATCGCATACATGATGAGGGTAAGCGAATACTGATCCAGGGGGATGAAGTAGGTAGCAAATATAGACCCACCAAAGATCAGATTCATGATGATCATAAGTGATCTTTTATCTAAGTACTTTAGGAGACTAGGCGTAATCAGTGCTCCAAACAGCTGACCTACAAATCCTAGCGTAATGATAAGGGTAGTGTGGTCCATCCACCAAAGGGCCTTTTCATCTCCAAAGCCCATATTGTACTTGATATAGAAGGCCGTAGAGGATATTCTGGCAACCAGTCCTACCACGATTAGGATGCTACAGACTGCCAAGATGATCCATGAAATATTCTTCCGTAACACATTTATGTCATCCTTGATGCTGGTCTCATGTTTCTTGGGTTTTATTCTCTCCCGGGTAACACTAAAGGTAAAGAAGAACAGAATCAGAGAAAGAATGGCAAATAGAATGATGGTCAGGCGGAACCCCAGAAGTTCATCTCCGCCACCTAGCCAGTCTACCAAAGGCTTGGCAGAAGCGCCCACCAGCAAGGTCCCCAGAGAAGCAAAGATAAACCTGTACTGAGTGGCTTTGGTCCTTTCTTCAGAAACGGGGGAAATAACAGCCAAAAGGGCGGAGTAGGGGACATTAATAGCTGTGTACACCAGCATCACCAAAGAGTAGGAGACATAGGCGAATATCAGCTTGCCCGTTTCAGATAAGTCTGGCCCAAGGAAAAGTAAGTATCCCAATAACGCAAACGGAATGGCCATCCAAAGGATGTAAGGTCTGTACTTCCCCCACTTAGTTTCTGTCCTGTCAGCTATGATGCCCATGGTAGGATCACTAATGGCATCTATGATTTTGGTTACCAGAAACATGGTAGCTACTCCCGTAGGAGAAACACCCCAGACATCTATGTAGTAGTAAAGCAGAAATATGTTAAAGAACCCCATGTAGAAGTTCGATGCCATATCTCCCACACCATACCCAATTTTTTCAATTAGGGATAATGGAGCCGTGTTCGACTGATTTTTCATAGTAGCAGTTTGTAGTAGGTAGGCCTGGCTTTTGCTTGCCTTACCCAGCAAGAATAGCAAAAAAAAGTGAGTCGCCCTGATTATGGGGCGACTCATCAACTTTAGTCAGCTTCAACTACGTCCTTTAGATTATCTTCCGGAACGCGATCTATGAGCTTAGTATAGGGATCTATACCTGCCTTTTCTGGTTTCTCACTTACTATAAAGGTGAAGGTATGCTCTCCAGGCGTCAGCCAATGCTTTTTTAAATACAAGGGCTTTTTCACTGTCATGCCATCTTCATTTTTCCCATCTTCTGCCAGTATGCCTATTTCTATGAGACTTTTTTCTTTTCCCTCTTTTTCAATTTCGCCTAAGCCATCATAGAATATCTTTTTGGAGTCTACAGTGAGGGTTACCTCATATTCATCCTCTGCCAGTTTCTGATAAGTAGCCTTAGTAGCCTTATTCTCATACAGAACAATATTTCTAAAACTCTCCTCCACAAAGTACTTCAGGCTATCAGGAGTAGCATCCTCTATATAGGTTAACCACTCAGATGAAGTAACAAAGGGACATACTTCCCTAAAAGCAGCCTCATCCAGAAATTTTTTGAAGGCTATGTTCATGGTATCCTCCGTAATGTAATCCTGGAGCGCATATAAAATCATGGCCCCTTTTTGGTACCAGACATACTGTTGAGTATCATTATCGAGCAACGTCTTCTCAAATTTACCTTCTCCTGCTCGTCCCCTTAAATACCTGTCTAATTCATATCGTAAGAACTTTTGAAGGACATTCTCCCCATATCTGTTTTTCATAATCATAAGGGCAGAGTATTCTGCCATAGATTCTGACACTTGATTGGAGCCCCTCGTAGCAGATGGCGTAATCTGGTGGCCCCACCATTGGTGAGCTACCTCGTGAGCTGTAACAAAATAGGCATAGTCTATGTCATCCGGATCGCTGAAATTAGCTACCCAACCTATGGATTCTGAATAGGGGACCGTATTAGGGAAAGACTGCGCAAAACCTGCATAACGGGGGAACTCAAGTATACGCATCTGGTTATACTGGTAGGGAGAAAAATTCTTGTTGTAGTACTCCATAGAGTGCTTCACAGAATTATTAAATCTGTCCAGGTTTTCCGTATGACTGGCATGATGGAATAGTTGAATCTTCCCTTCTGTCCCATCAGGGTTTTGCCATGCATCCTCAGCAACGGTATATCTGGCAGAACTAATATTGAAAATCAGGTCCATTTCTCCTTTCATCTGATAGGAGTAATATTTACGACCATCTTCTTCCCATTCTTTAATCAACTTACCTGGTGCTATGGCAATCTGGTCTGCAGCAGTACTGACCGTAGCCCTAAATGTGGCATAGTCCGCATCATCATTGAATAGGAAGTGGGAAAGGCCGTGTGCATCATGATGCGCAGGCAAGGCATAATCCCTTACAGGCAAATCATACTTCTTACGGTCCTTATCGCTGGTTAATTCCCTGCCGGAGTCATAGCCAAAACCGGGGAAAATACCCAGATTAAAGAAGGTGCCGTTATGGACAATGTCTCTATTGAACCCACTATTAGTAAAGCCTTTGTAAGAGGCGGTGACTCCATATGCCAGAGAGGCTGTATCACCAGGCATAAATGATTCCTTGAGAGCATATTTGTATACCTTCTGATCTGCATCTTCAAAATCTCTTTCCAAAGAGATATCTTCCCACTCTATTAAGTCTAGACTGGTATGTTCAATGGGGCTTCCCATATAGAGATAAAGCGTATCGATGGGAGTTATTCCTTTATTAGTGACTTTCACATCCACCCGTGCATAGGTTTTGCGCTCTTCGGGATAGATATCTGAGGTAAGGACTACATCAAATATCTTAGGCTGATTGGCAGTCAGGTATCTCCGGTATTGCTTCTCGTAAGAAGCCCGAAGTTCTTTGTTCTCTTTAGCAGTTCTATAAGTATTGAGAACCTTAGTATTATAGTAAATGAAGGTCCCTAAAGCCAAGAAGAGAACAAATGTCCCAAGTAGGGCTGCCGCAGATACAGAATTAAAACGTTGCTTGAATAACTTGATTCTCGCCTTCCAACTATCTTCAGAACCTCTGGGCCATAAAAGGTTTCCAAGGATTATAAGAAAAGCGCCAAATGCCAGCCAGTAGATATTAAACCATGCCAAGGGCTCCATAAAGTGCCCGAAGCCATTCATGTCAGATATCCTATATGCAGGTGTATAGCTATAAAAGAAGAGGTTAAAGTCGTATTCGGCAAAATTTCTAATGCCAAACATCACCATCCAGACTGAGATAGAAATAACGTGTCCCAGAAACTTCTTATTCACTAAAATATGTACAAAGAAGGCCAACATCACTAGCTGTATGTACTCGGGGAACTCTATCAGGTAAAGATCCGTGAAGTACATCCCAAAATCATATTCAAAATAGCCTTTAACCGTCTGGTTCATCACTCCGCTAATCCACACTAGGTTGACCAGCAGAAAAGCTACTATGACCATGGCTAAAAACTTGGATCCATAGATGAGCCAGTTAGGTACTGGCAAGGCATTCGCAATACCATCGTATTTCTCAGTTTTATCCCTATGGACTACTTCACCTGTATAGAAAATTATCAGGATAAATACAAATATGATATAGTTGTAGTCCTTAGCTTCCAACATGATATAGGTAGTTGGAAAAGAAGGCGTTCCATAATTTATATCCCCAAACCATCCATCCAGGAATAAAAATATGAGGGCTCCCAGCATGATGGCTAGGAAGTAAGGGTCCCTGATAATATTTCTGAATTCCAGTTTAGCCAAATTCCACATCTGTTTAAAGTAAGTTCCCGTAGAAAATGTCTTGGTCCCAGAAGGGATAAGCTTACTAAAGTTGGGTATTGCCCCTTTACCTTCTCCTTCCTTTTTACCCTTACCCAGCTTTTTATCCAGGAACTTCTGAAAGTCGAAGCGAAAGTAGGTAACTAAAAATACAGCAAAGGCTACCCCCACCCAGATGAGCCTATTCCAAAGTAAATTTCCTTCTAAGGAAGTAAGAAGCGTATTTTGCTCCACAGGGGTGAAATACCTTGAAATATTCTCGTACGTTCTATACGCAAAGGGGTCTAAGAGGTCTACCAAGGTTCTGTTTTCTATATCCTGCGTTAGGGCATTTCCTAACAACCATGCTATAAAGGCCAGGATGCTTGCTACATAGGTAACCGTTACCCTTTTAGTAAAAGCTACAAGTGCAAAGAATAACGTACCAAAAAGAATGAAGTTAGGCCAGTAGAAGAGGAGGGTAGGATTCAGGTAGTGCATCAAGTTTAAGGGCCCAAATTTATCTGCATCCTCTAATCCCCAAAGAGGGCCTGTTGCGTACCCTAAAATCATCCCTACATGTAGTCCTAAGGAGATCATTAGGAGAATGACCAGAGAACCCAGATATCTTCCTAATAAGTACTCTTTTTCGGTTATCGGATAAGAAAAAAAGAAGTTTTTCACTTTATGTTCTATGTCTCTATAGAGGGGGACCCCCATTACGGCTGAAGCGATTAGCATACCAAAAACGCTAAGGGTAACCATAGCTTGGGTTATGCTATAAGGTGAGTTAGCCAGGGCCTTTTCAGAACCATAAGAGTTTCCAAAAATCCCTAACAGGTATCCATAGAGTAGTAGGATGGCAAAGTAAGCCCATGTAGCAGGTCTACCTATTCTGTATTTGAGTTCAAATTTGAATATTTCCTTAAACATGCTTCTGGGTTTAAATAGTTACGACATCCATTTTTTCAGAAATACGAGAAAAATATACATCCTCCAGGTCGGCTGTGCTAGGCTCAAATTCACTGGATGGCTGATTCTCACTATATACATGAATAAGCGTTTTACCTTCTTTTAGCTGAGTTGAGATGACCTTATGATCTGCTTTGATCTGATTTATCTCTGACTTATCAATAAACATCTTCCAGATTTTTCCTTCCACTGAGTCTATTAGGTCTTTGGGGTTTCCTTCTGCTATCACTTCTCCTAGGCAGATGATGGCCATCTTCTGACAGAGGTTAGACACATCATCTACGATGTGAGTAGAGAGAATCACAATGGTATCCTGGCCTATATCAGATAAGAGGTTATGGAAGCGGTTTCGCTCTGCCGGGTCCAGTCCTGCCGTAGGTTCATCTACGATGATAAGTTTGGGGTTTCCCAGTAATGCCTGAGCAATCCCAAATCGCTGCTTCATTCCGCCTGAATAGGTTCCGAGGCGCTTTTTCTTTACGTGAGAAAGATTTACTCTTTCCAGAAGGGTAGATACTATTTCCTTGCGTTCTTTTTTATTGGTAAGGCCCTTGAGAGAAGCTATATGATCCAGCATATCCTCAGCGGTAATCTTGGGATATACGCCAAATTCCTGAGGTAGGTAGCCCAAGACTTTTCTTACATCTTCCTTCTGGGTGAGCACATCTATTTCTCCAAGTTTTACGCTTCCTGAGTCAGCTTCCTGTAAAGTAGAGATGGTACGCATGAGGGTAGATTTCCCTGCTCCATTAGGACCCAGTAAGCCATACATCCCTTGTGGGATACTTAGATTCACATTCTTGAGTGCCTGAACCCCATTGGCATAAGTCTTTGAAAGGTTGGTAATGGTTAATTCCATAAGTGTTTGTTTCGAATAGTATTTCAACTTTCAAATTACATAATTACCATTTGTCGAAAAACCCAATCTACAGAGAAAGAAGAATCATCGACAAAATACTTCTTCTAGTTAGATTAGGATGATTTCTGTTTATCAGAAAAGATGAGAGCAGGACAAAAAAGGTTGCCACATCTGTCATCACCTTCTTCCCTTTTAGTAGCTAACTTATATGAAAAGGCTCTCATTTGAGGAGTAATAGGGAGATTTAACCATCCGCTATGGTATTATTCTCTCAAATACTTCAAAAATCTTGTCTAACCTATGGAAGGTCGGCTAATAGTTTCTATACTTTTGCTGCTATCATCTGAAAAAAGCGACAAGCTCTGACCTGCAATACTTACTGAATGCTACAACTCGTTGATATTCTCATTATTTGTGGCTACCTCATAGCTACTGTCATCATAGGCTTAGTCCTGAAAAACAGGGCACAGCAAAGTCAAGAAGACTATCTCCTGGGAGGGAACAAAATTCCATGGTACTTATTAGGGCTTTCAAATGCCTCCGGAATGTTTGATATCTCAGGGACCATGTGGCTGGTGACCCTTACCTTTGTCTATGGGATGAAAAGCGTTTGGATTCCCTGGCTGTGGCCGGTATTCAACCAGATCTTCCTGATGGTCTATCTTTCTTCCTGGCTCAGGAGGTCAAATGTTATTACCGGAGCTGAATGGATTCATTTCAGATTTGGGAATGGACGTGGAAGTAAGAGATCGCATACGGTAGTAGTAGTATTTGCCATTTTAAGCTGTTTGGGTTTTCTGGCGTATGGATTTATAGGCTTGGGGAAATTCATGGAAATTTTTATTCCCTGGGAGACCATCTCGCCCTATGTCCCCTTTGACGTAGCACCTGCCTATGTACCACACGTATACGGGGTTGTTTTCACCCTATTCTCTGTATTCTACGCAGTGTTAGGAGGGATGTCGGGTATTGTCTGGACAGATGTGCTGCAGTACACCATTATGACCATCTCCTCCATTTGTATTGCCTACATCGCCTGGGATGCCATGGGAACTTATGGACTAGTCGTGCCTGATGGCTGGATGAATCCTTTCTTCGGATGGGAGCTAAACCTGGACTGGACTCATATCATCCCTGAGGTAAATGACAAGATTGCCAGTGATGGATTCAGCCTGTTTACCATTTTCTTCATGCTCATGGTGTTTAAGGGAATCCTGGCCAGTGTAGCAGGGCCGGCCCCCAATTATGACATGCAGAAAATCCTCTCTACCAAGTCTCCTGTAGAAGCGGCTAAAATGAGTGGGTTTGTGTCAGTAGCCCTGGTTCCCAGCAGGTATTTAATGATAGGCGGATTTGCTGTACTGGGACTACTATTTTATGACAAATTGGATTTGCAAAATGCAGGTGCGATAGACTTTGAGAATATCCTTCCCTCCGCCATAAGACAGTTTGTCCCAGTAGGAGTGATGGGCCTACTATTAGCGGGTTTATTGGCAGCCTTTATGTCCACTTTTGCAGGAACACTCAATGCCGCTCAAGCCTATCTGGTTAATGATATCTTCCGACCACAGGATAAAGATATGCCCCGGAAAAAGGTTAATCTTCTGAATTACGGAAGTGGGATACTGGTGGTGATTGTCAGTATCATCTTAGGCTTCTTTGTCCAGGATATTAACTCCGTCTTACAGTGGATCGTTTCTGCCTTGTGGGGAGGATATATTGTAGCCAATATCCTCAAATGGCACTGGTGGAGATTCAATGGATCTGGATACTTCTGGGGGATGGTATCAGGAATTATTCCTGCCATTCTGTTTCCGGTATTCTTCGGAGATGTTTTGGAGCTGTATTTATTCCCGGTTCTACTGCTTATCACCGCACTCGGGTGTATTATAGGGACTTTTCTGGAAGATCCAACGGACATGCCTACCCTGGTAGATTTCTACAAAAAGACCCGACCGTGGGGATTCTGGAAACCCGTGTTGCAAGAAATTCAGAATACAGATCCTGATTTCAATCCTAATCCTTTTTTCAAAAGGGATATGTTTAATGTCATAATAGGAACAGCTGCCCAAACAGCCTTGGTATTAGTACCCTTATATCTGGTCCTACGGGAATACCAGATGCTGGCTATTTCTTTGGGTATTACCTTAGTCTCTTTTGGTATAATGAAGTTCACCTGGTGGGATAAGCTGGAAGACCAACTGTAAAGGGAGGTATACAGGAAAACAAAAAGGAAGGGTAGAAGGAAGATACAGTGAGCCTCTCCCTTGTCTAACAGGCCGTTTCTCGCATGACCTAATAGATTCTTATTTTTAGAGAAGTTGACTTTAATGACTCTTGACCTTGGAATTCTACAGA
>JBCDBC010000020.1:0-14462 GCA_039184535.1 Bacteroidota bacterium
CCAAAAATGCATTGTCCCTCCAATGCGACCCGCTATCCTCCCACAATCCGTGGAGGAACGGCCAGCCCGCCTGGGTTTTGATTTCTCTTTCCTATCCAATGAGCCCACCATTTTAATGGTGGGGAACAAGAGACGTTTAAATAGTCAAACCTAATCATCGTGGCTCTACCGCAAGTGTTTCTATCCCTATCTCAAGTCTTTCATTCTTACTAGCGTGGGGTTTAAACCCCACGCTAATGTGATGTTAAATAAAAGGTTAATTCTTTTAACATCAGGTATCCTATCCCTACCTCCTTACCAGCTTATCTAAAAAGATCTCATCTCCCAGACAGGGGTTCGGATCTACCCTAAATTCTACGGTAACATGAAGAGGGTATTTCACATCATTTGCAAGCCCTTCTGTCTCTGAACAATCCGGAAACTTCTGAAACCTGTAAGTGCTATCAGCGATTTCTATAAACCATCCGCCACAGCAGGCACACCTTCTGAAGTCAGGTCCGGTTATGCTGGCCTCTACCCCATTCTCAGGCGTACACTCATGTACTTCAGCAGTAGACTCATTCTCACACCCCATAGTCAACATCAATATTCCTACTAACAGAAAAACAATATATCGAATACTCATAACACTGTTATAATTTATTTCAATTTAATATTCTCAAGAATGATGTCTTCTGCACAGCCATTAGGATCTGGCTCCCAGTCTACCCATACGTCTAAGGGGAATTCATAGTCTGATTCTTCCAGATTTAGGCTGGAGCAGGAAGGTTCTTCCACAAAGCGGTAGATACTATCTGCTATTTCTATGAGATAGCCACCACAGCAGTCAGCACAATCTCTGGGATCCTGCCCCAGAAGTTTTGCCTCTACCTTATCCTGGAACCGGCAGTTAGGGAATAGGCCTTCCCATTCTTCACAGCTCACAAGCATAGTACTAGCAAAAATGGCAAATACTAGTTTACAGTAAATTTTTCTTGAAAATAGCATAGCTTATTTCTGTTTAATTTTCTCCAACAAAATCTCATCTCCCATACAAGCATCTGGATCAGCTTTCCAATCTACCCATACCTCTAAAGGGAAGGCGTAGTCAGACACATCTAGTGCTAAATCAGAACAGCTAGGTTCCTCATAAAATCTGTAGGTCTCTTCTCCTATCTTAATGAAATAGCCCCCACAACAAGCACATTCTCTCGAATCTACGCCCAGAATACTTCCTTCTACCTTTTGCTTAAATGTACAGTTAGGGATTGGGCAATCTTCCTCATCCTCACAGCCGATAAATAATCCTACTATGAGAAGAATAAGGATTAAAGGCTTTATGCGTTTACTGCTTCCTAACATAGCTTACTTCAGTTTGACTTTCTCCAATAAAATCTCATCTCCCAAACAGGCATCTGGATCTGCTTTCCAGTCTACCCACACCTCCAACGGAAAGCCATAGTCAGAAACATCCAATGCTAAATCAGAGCAGGTTGGTTCTTTATAAAACCTGTAAGTCTCCTCTCCAATCTCAATGAAATAGCCTCCACAGCAAGCACATAGCCTTGCATCTATGCCCAGTATGCTTCCTTCCACCTTCTCTTTAAACTCACAGTTAGGAATTGGGCAATCACTTTCATCCTCACAGCCCATACACATTCCTAGCATGAATAGGATGAGGAACAATGCCTTTATTGATTTTCTACTTCCAGCCATAGCTTACCTTAGTTTAACTTTCTCCAACAAAATCTCATCTCCAAGGCAGGCAGCGGTATCAGCCTCCCAGTCTACCCAAACATCCAGTGGAAAGACAATATTGGCAGCATCGAGTGATATATCTGAACAGTAGGGTTCATCGTAGAAACGATAAGTCTCCTCTCCTATCTCTATGAAGTAGCCTCCACAGCATCCACACTCTCTAAAGTCAGGTCCGGTAATCCTACCCATTTGACCCGAGACAGGGAAGCAACGTAGTTCCGCCAATACCTCTTTGACTTCTTTTATGTAATCGGCCAGGTAATCTGGAAGAGCTTCCTCATTCGTATCTATGTACCACCTGCGACTTTCATTCTCATTTCTGGCTTCCAGAAAAATGGTTCCCTGGTCATAGGCATCAGGTATACCAATGACAGAATCTTCCTCAGCCCAAAGTTGATCTGGAAACGAATAAGTCAGTGGACTGGCAATCTCAAAAGCCTCCTGTGGCATTGGATTAGAAAGGAAGGCAAGGTCAGGTTGGTAAATGTTGTATGCTTCCTCTACATCGTCGGCAAAGAGAAGTTCATCTTCTATTTTGTAGAGATTCGTGCAGTTCCCAAGGCAAAAACCATAAGCATCGCCAAAAATCAGAAAGTCCTGATCAGTCTTGGGATCATCCCAGGGAAAGTCTGGAAACCAATGACAACCTTGCAATAGGAGCAAAACGGTAACACTCAACAGCAGGTATTTTCTCATAACACTAATTCCTTTTTCCCAAGACGGCAGCTAGGGAAGGGATGCTGCATCTCATGAAATTATAACAGTGTTATAAATTATTCACATAAATTTTGGGGGAGTTATTTTTAAGCTTCAGGAACCAGGTCTCCTACTATAGTGGCTGATAATAGGCAAAGCGGAATTCCGCCGCCGGGATGAACACAACCACCACAGAAGTACAGTCCTTTGATTTTCTGGCTGAAGTTAGGATGGCGGAGGAAGGCCGCAAACTTATTATTGGAGCTATTGCCGTAAAGGGCGCCTTGATAGGAAGAGGTTTTGCTTTCTATGCCTATGGGGTCTAGTATCTCTTCACACTGAATCTGCTTTTCAATGGGTGCATCTAGGGATTCTTCCAATTTGCTGATGATAGCCTGACGAGCCTTGGGGATGAGCTCTTCCCAATTTTGCCCCTGATTGGAGGGTACATTGATCATCACAAACCAGTTCTCCTTTCCTTCTGGCGCATCCTCTTCCCTGATTTTACTACTTACATACACATAGACCGTCGGATCATGGAAGATATCTTTCTCATCCCAGATGGATTTGAACTCCTGCTGGTAATTCTTACTGAAGAAAATATTGTGCAGATCCAGTTCTTTGAATTGGCGCTTCATGCCCCAGTAAAAGATCAGGGCAGAACTGGAACGCGGCTGTTTAAGAGTAGATTCTGGCGCAGAAATCTTTGATAGCAATTTTCGATAGGTGGGTACGATGTCCATATTAGAGACCACAATCTCACTGTCTATTTTTTCTCCACCTACTTGTAGTCCTTTTACTTTCTTCCCTTCCAGGAGAATTTCTTCCACCTGCTGATCATAGTGAAATTGTACGCCCAAACTTTCCGCCTTCTCTACCAACTTGGCCGGAATGTCATACATGCCTTTATGGGGAAAGTAGGCACCTAAATTATGCTCCAAGTGAGGAATGATGTTCAGGGTAGCTGGGGCGGAATAGGGATTGGAACCATTGTAAGTGGCGTACCTATTGAAGAGTTGAGCCACTCTGGCATCAGAGAAATACTGATCATTGGCTTCTGCCAGTGTCCTGAAAGCATCCAACTTATGGAGTTTGAGAATAGAGTTTAGCGTTTCTTTTCTCAGGTAAGTGCTAAGCTTATGTAAAGACCTTTCCAGAAATACGTGGGAAGTGATATCGTATAATTCTTCGCTCTTCCTTAGCAGCTTCAATACCTTCTCTTCTTCCTCTTCCGTCTTGAAGGCTATCTCGGAAGCAAAGGCTTTTGGATCACTAAAGGCCACTATCCGAGTCTGATCCGGATAAAAATATTGGGTGATGATATCCAGGGGACTGTAAGAAAAACCAGTATTTGTGGTCTTTCCGCCAAGCTCCATGAGTTCATTTACTAGCTCCGGTAGCGTAAATAGAGAAGGACCTGTATCAAATCGAAAGCCCTCTTTCCTGATCTCTGCAATTTTTCCACCAGCAAAGCTCTGCTGCTCAAATACCTGAACCTGATACCCTTTATGTTGTAACCTGATAGCTGAAGCTATTCCGGCTATCCCCGCTCCTACGATAGCTACTTGTTTCATATGAGTATGCTAAGTGTTCAGGAAAGATTTTGTTTAACTAGTTAGCAGAAAGAGAGAAAAGACGTAAGAAGGAGCTCGTAAAGAGGCTAGAGCTTAGTCCGATAATTTGCAAATTCCATACAATAAATAAAGGAAGTAGTAAATATAAGATGCGCAAAAAGGTAGACTTTTCACACCTTCTTGCCCATTTCTCTCTTTTTACCTGTCTCATCTGTCTCAACCTGCTTACAGCATATGCTGAAGGCACAGCAGAACTGATTCCCCAGGGATCATCTTCATCCTGTGTGTCCTACATACAGGGGAATGACGGGACAGGAAAAGAAGGACCGGGCTATGACCGCCCCTGGTATGATCTGATATATGTAAACATAAATGATCCGGCAAACGAGATCATCTACTATGGATTCACCCGGAAGGAACCCAGTTCCAAGCCCTTATACTACCAAATTCTGGATCCATTGGGGAACATTGTGATGACCGGATTGGTAGGGACCAGTGCCAGCGATAGCTGCTTCATAGCGGATGACGGTACGGCCACCTATGTAGGTCCCACACAAATAGCTGGTTCTGGATCAGGCGGATACACTGCGCTTAGCTACACCCCTACTATGGCAGGGGACTATGCCATCAGGTTTAATGTAAATGATCCTACAACAGCTACTCCTTCTGAGTCAAGGTACTTTGTCCATCCCTTTGATGTAACCGTGGCTGACGTGAGCATCCCAGCCAGTCCAGTGGCTATTACGGGGAGGTTGTTCAGCTATAAATGGCACCTAAACACGAATGGCAGCTCCAAGGAAGCTTGTATGCAGTTCTACACTTGGACACCAGATAGTGTGGTAGTTTCCATGGACATGAATGGCATTCAGCCCCATGGGTATTCTGTGTCATTCAATGATCACGGTACTACAGATACAGGAGATTTAGTAGAAGATAGAAAGTCTCGTAACTCCGTGAACTCTGCCGTTCCAGAGTACAGGGTTTTCTTAAATGATCCAGATCCTACTGTCTATCCTACCGGTACCCCCGGAACCATCACCTTTGTGAAGATGAATGGCTGTGTGCTCATACAGGACTACTGCATTTATGTGAATATCACCCGACCGGGAGAACTCAATGTGTATCTGGATTTAACAGGCAATGGGCAGTATGACTATGGTACCCGGGATGTCTATTTCCCCTATAAAGCTGAGACTTCTGGAGAAATATGTATTCCATGGGATGGCATGGATGGTCTAGGAAACCTGATTGCAGGAGATGATACGGGAGTAGTCTTTGTGGAATTTCTGGCAGGAGTAGTTCATTATCCTGTTTGGGATCCGGAGAACCATGTGAATGGGTTTAACAGTTCCATTATCCGACCTGCAGGTTTAGACCCCAGAATGTTTTTTGATAATACTGAGACTTCTATAGGAACGGTAAATCTGGCAGGTTGCGATTCCAACTGTAATACATGGTCTGGGAGTGCGGGGAACAATGTCATGGTGAATACCTGGTTCACTGCCATCACTGGATCTGATACAGCAGACTTTACCTTGGTAAACCTTTGTCCACCGGTGCCCAGTCCTGATTCCACATGTGTGGTTAATAATGGATCCTTGGTACTTTCCATCCTGGCTAATGACACTGATCCCGATAATAGCCTGGATTCCAGTAGCGTAGTATTCACACAGCTGAGTGGCGCTGGAAGCTATTACTATGATTCTTCCACAGGCTGGTTTTCTTATGACGAAGGAGGAGATGCTGACACGGTCCGCTTTTCCTATGAGGTGTGCGATGTAACAGATCCGTCCTATGGAGGTTCCTTTTGTAGAGAAACGAACATTGTCATAGCAGTAGGAGCTTGTGCTGGATGGGGCGCCCTCGATCCTGAAGAGTTTGTCCCTATATCTACCGTAACGCCTGACAAAAAGGAGATCCTGATTCTGGCGAAGGCAGATCAACAATGGCTACAACTCAAAGCCCTGGAGAAAGGCATGACTCGTTTAGTACTCTATGATGTAGCTGGAAGAGAAATCTGGGACAAATCCCACTTTCTCACCAAAGGCAGAGAATGGAAAGTGCCACTGACAGCACAAACTGGAGGTATCTACACCCTCATGATACTCACCCCAAGAGGGAAGATCTATCAAAAACTACGGCTTAGGTAGGATTGAATAAATATATTCTCAAGGTGAAGGTTACATAATTATGGAAGACCCCTCTGGCTCCTGGACTTAGAAAAGGAAAGCCTTGCGTACTTCCAGCAAAGGATCGTAGAGAATAGCCATATCTCATGCTGAAACCTGTATTTCCCCCTCTAAGGGTAAATCCGGCCATGGCCCTATAGTCGAGGTTATCCAGGAAAGTAATTTCTCCTCCCTGATCTTTAGCTGACAGTAGTAAGCCTACCACTGGCCCTATGTTAAACTGAATATCCCGGGTTTCTCCAAAAAGGTCTATGGGAATGTAAAAGTTGGCCATGACTGGCAGACTGATGTAGTTCATCTTTACGATCAATCCCCCATAATTCGCACTTCCCAGTTGCTCAAACTGAAGCTCTGGCTGTACCTCAAAATTATCTGAGACGGCATAGCTGACAAAGCCTCCCAGAACTAATCCTGCCCTGTTAAATCCGGCCGAATTATCCCCATCCACCTGGGTGCCATTCAACCCTATGTGTAAACCTCCTCCCAGCCCCTGACCTGAAAGTGAGCATAGGATGAATAAGAAGCATATAGAAAGAATCCATTTTTTCATATCGTGGAGAATAATAGATGGAACATACCGAAAAAGCCCAGCTGAATCAAATAGTAAGCTTCTGCCAGTGGGTTATGTATCGGTGTCTTAACCTGATTTACCCCCATAACCATTAACCACGCAATGACAAACCAGGCGATATAATTCTGTACAGGAATTAGCTCTGTTTCCCATGACCAAAAGTCCAGGCTAATGGCTACAGGCTCGATGACCACATCCAGCATAACCATCAGAGCTGATGCTATGACAGCTTGTAGAAAAGTAGGTACTGGTACCTTTCTGGCCATGATGGCAGTAGTATACACCAACAGCATCCAGTTAAGCCCCATAGATAAGGGAACGCCGAAAAGCCCCCAACCAAGTCCCTCCCCATAAGAATACACGCCAAATATAACTCCTGTCTGTACGCCCAATACTTCTACCCCCCAACCCATCACAAAGGTGGAAACTGAGGCAATGACAAATGGCATAGACCATTCTTCATGGTAATAAGCCAGCACAAAGGTGGAAAGGATAAGGTTAAAAGGCGTGAGGAGTAAAAAGAGGTTTTGGGTATAGCCCTGACTAAGTCCAATGACTCCTACCAGATGGAATAGAACCAGTATACCTAACCCTATTTTCCAGCTATATTTCTTCCTTTCCATACGACTTGTTTGGTACTTTTTTTATAGATGGAGAGCAGGCTGATATATACCAGGAGACCCATCTGAATAGGATGATAAACCAGATTTACCCACAAAGGTTGTTTAGCCAGATAGCTGATACCGGCTCTAATACTTAACATGAGAAACAGACTAAGCAGTAACAGAGATAATGGGAGAAAGGGAATCACTAGAACCCAGCCAAGCATGATCAGAAAAAGATAGATCCCTAATCCTATAGGAGAATTTCCAAATCCTGCTAAGATATTTTTTGAGAAGCCTTCTATTCCTTCCCCCAGGCTTTTGTACATACGACATTTGATTAGGCCATTTCCCAGGAGGGTTAGCCCCTTCAATTTCTCCTCTTTGAGCTGCTGCATGATAGCTATGTCTTCCACCACATTATCCTTGACCCTTTCATGCCAGAGAAACCTGCGGTAGGCATCAGCTTCGAAAAACATAAACTGTCCGTTGGCAGCGGCCATGGAAGGAAAAGGTAATCTAAGAATCCACCATAGTGGCAGTAAAGACAGCAGTAAGTAGTGCATAATGGGTACCGTCCATTGTTCTCCCCTACTCTCCATGATCTGGTCAGGAAATAGGGAGAGAAGCTTAAGCTGGTATTTCTCCATGCATGCTTTGGAAGAAGAAATGAGACTAGGATGGAGAAAGGCGATATCAGCATCCAGAAAAAGCAGGTATGACCCATTAGCCTCCTTAGCTAACTGATGGCAGGCCCAGTGCTTCCCCAGCCAACCCTCAGGAAGAGGGCTTCCATTCACATAGCGTACATGCGTATGTGCGGAGGAAAAGCCTTTCAATAGCTCCTCTGACTCATCTTCAGAGTGATCATTGAGAAAAATGATCTCCATCTGGTGGGCATTCAGGCTCGAAAGTTGTTTAAATAAAGTAGGAAGGTTATTGGCTTCATTTCTGACAGGTACCAGGATGGATACTGTAGCATCTGAAGAAGAGGTTTGATGAGTAAGAAAGGGGCGACCCAGCACGTTAAGCATGGTGATGCCCCACCTTAGTCCCAGAAACCCTAGTAAAACCATCCCGAGTATAAACATGCATGCAAGCCTACAACTTTTCTTCAAAAATTCCCTGAACCTATACCAAATATTTCTCTGGCATATTTCGCTTCAGTAGTGTACGTTTACGCCCATGAATTATCAGCACCTGGCAAAAATTCTGCTCCTTGGATGTATCATAGCCTTGTTTTCCTGTGAAGATGAGATAGTTACAGTCAATGAAGGAAGCCTGGACTTTTCTTCTGATACCGTCAAATTTGACTCTATCTTCGTCAATTTTCTCTCACCTTCCGAAAGACTGATTGTTACCAATAATTCTGGTAAGAACATAGAAATCAACCGAATTTGGCTGGAAGCGGAAGAAAGCACGGAATTTGCCACCATCATAGATGGAAGGCTGACCAATGATATTTCTGACCTAATCCTAAGGGACGGAGATAGCCTCCTCATCTTTGTGAATGTGCAATCAGAACTGCGTGATGATTTCACAGAAGAGTTTCTAGCCTTCCAGATTGGGAGTGAGGTTCAACGGGTGTTGTTACGTGCCAAGGTGTTGGATGCTTACCTTTTTAGGAGTCGGGCGACGGCAGGAGGCCCACTAGCTACTTTTGGCTTTCTACGGGATACGACCCTTACACCGGATAAGCCCATCGTGATGGATGGCCCCATAGTGGTAGGAGAAAATGTAACCTTAACCATTCTCCCGGGAACACAGATCTTCTTTACACCCTATAAGTTTAGAGCTAATCAAAACTCCGCCCCACCGGATACCTTCATCTTCTTCTCTCAGCTTTTTGTGAATGGAACTATTAATGCTGAAGGTACACCTGATAATCCCATCGTCTTTCAGGGGAGCAGATTAGAAGAAGCCTTTGAAGAACAACCTGCCCAGTGGAGAGGCATTCAGTTTAGCCAGTTCAGCAAGGACAATGTCTTGAAGCATGTACAGATTAAGAATGCCCAGTTCGGCGTAAGAACAGACTCCACTTCCATCAATGAGAACCCCAAGCTGACTATGCAGCAAAGCGAGATTAGGAATATGGGTGCCTATGGTGTGTGGGGCGTAGGATTTTCAGCAGATGTAAGTGGTCCTCCAGCCATTCTCATGGAAAATTGCATAGTGAATACCTGTAAGGAGAATACTCTCTTTGTGTGGGGAGGTGGAAACTACCGCTTTGATAATTGTACCTTTGCCAACTTCAATCTATTTAGGTTTTCCAGAAGAACGCCTCAATTTCTACTCACGGATTACGGACTCTTTGATGTAGCCCTCATAGCACCTGGAAATGTCATCTTTAATAATTGTGCAGTATGGGGTTCTGAAGAAACTGAGCTGGTCCTGGACTTGCTCAATCCCGATACTTATACCCTGGAATTTAACAACTCCCTCCTCAGATATGCGGATGATAATGAAGTAGATATTTCTCCCTATCTATCTGAAACCTTAGTCAATCAGGATCCATTGTTTTTGGATGTGAGCGAAAGGAACTATAGGCTTCAGGAAGGTAGCCCACTGATCAATGCTGGAAGAGATCTCTCAGATCGATTTTTCCTGGATTTTAGAGGTGTTCCTGATTCCGCTCACATGATTCCATTTGACATTGGTGCCCTTGAGTTTATTCCCTAAGCAGATGATTCTGTGATTCTTACTTAAAAAGCATAGAAAAAACCCTATATTTCCAGTCGTAAATACGAGGGATGTTGTGTTAAATCAACCCTAAAAGGCCCGTCATGGCGGTGGGCTGCTGGGTATAGACTTGTGGGTCGGCCGCCATCTTTGGCGAGGACAATACATTCTGAGATCCCGGTCGACCCTGCTAGCAATCCGCTACAGACCCATCGGGATGACGATTTGGATAGGTTCTAGGGTCTGCCTATTTGCGAAGGATATTGCGAGAAAAAGTCAACTATCTCTTAACAAAGTCCTTGACTTATTCGTATTTATAGAAGTTATTGGAAAAATTGAAAGTTATACATAAGGGGTACAGCAAGCCTATGGAAATTCTAACCTTTTTAGAACGAGGCCTAAGTAAGGAGAACAAACTTATTGCAGAAAAGGTCCTTTCTCATGAACGCATTAGCGACTCAGATGCTGAATACCTTTTTGAGCACGGGGATCTCCCTTTCCTTGGTGTTCTAGCCAATCACATCCGAACGGAAAAGCACGGTAAGAAGACCTATTTCAATAGAAACTTTCATGTAGAACCTACCAACGTATGTATCTACGACTGTACCTTCTGTTCCTATTCCAGAAAGATCAAAAAGCGGGAAGATGGGTGGGAAAGTGATGCTGAGCAAATGCTGAATGTCATTAAAGGATATGATGGTCAGCCAGTAACAGAAGTACATATTGTAGGGGGTGTTTTGCCTCAGTATGACCTACCCTTTTATGTGGATCTCTTCCAGCAAATAAAAGAACATAGACCTGAACTACATATAAAAGCACTTACGCCAGTAGAATTTCACTACATCTTTAAAAAGGGAAAGGTGAGTTATAGGGAAGGGCTTGAGCAGTTAATAGAAGCAGGTCTGAACTCTATTCCTGGTGGTGGAGCAGAAATTTTCCATCCTGATATCAGAAAACAAATAGCAGGTGGAAAATGCACCGGGGACCAATGGATAGAGCTTCACAAGATCGCGCACGAATTGGGGCTGAGAACGAATGCCACTATGCTTTATGGGCATATTGAAAGCTTCTACCACCGTGTAGATCACATGAAGCAGTTACGTGATCTGCAGGATGAAACAGGAGGCTTCCAAACCTTTATCCCCTTGAAGTTCAGAAATCAGAATAACGAGATGTCTCATGTCCCTGAAGTATCTGTGATTGAGGATTTGAAGAATTACGCTATCGGCCGTATTTACCTGGACAACTTTGACCACGTGAAGGCGTACTGGCCCATGATAGGAAGACAAACAGCTCAGTTATCTCTGGCTTACGGAGTAGATGACCTGGATGGTACCATAGATGATACCACGAAAATTTACTCCATGGCAGGCTCTGAAGAGCAAAACCCGGCCCTAAGTACAGAACAGCTGGTAGATCTCATTCATAGCGCAGGCTTCGAGGCCATAGAAAGAGATACCCTCTATAATGAGGTGACCGTTTTTAGTGAGCAAGTGCTACAATCTGCCTAATACACATGATAGAGATTTACTTAATCAGGCACGGATACACAGACTATAATAAGAATGGCATAGTTCAGGGAAGTGGGATAGACTCTGATATTAATGAAGAGGGTGTGGAGCAGGCTAGAAAGTTCTATTCTTTCTATAAACATCTGGAGTTTGATGGGATTTATGCCAGTACCCTAAAGAGAACTGCCCAAACACTAGCCCCATGGTTGGACAAAGACGTTCCTCACTTTCATCATGAAGGCCTTAACGAGTTTAATTGGGGAGAATATGAAGGAAAAAAGCCCAGAGAAGAAGATAGAGCTGCTTATAGATCAATTGTAGAAAGCTGGCAAAGGGGAGATTGGGATGTGGGAGCTAAAGGAGGAGAAACGCCTAATGTAGCCTGGAAAAGGGCTGAGGATTTCTTTCATCAATTATTCTCCCATCATATGGACCAAAAGCTGCTGGTTTGTTCTCACGGAAGACAGATCAGAATCATGCTCCACAAACTGACGGGAATAGACATGGAGGATGCCAGTATCTACCCACATAAGAATACAGGTCTTTCCATTCTCAGAATAAAGGATGACTTCACTGCTGTCCCTGAAAAACTAAATGATGCTACCCATTTGATGGTGCCCGTTTAAGAAACAGAATTATGAAGCTTGATTTCACACTGGTCTCTTACTTAAATACTCGTCCTTTTCTGGATGGGCTGGAATCAGTCTTCCATAAGGAGCAGGCAGAATATCACCTTCTTCCACCCTTTCAGTGTGCTCAGCATCTGGCAGAGAAACAATGTGATCTTTCTCTCATCCCGGTGGGAAGTCTTTTTGACTTCAAGGACCTTAGATTACTGCCAAACTATTGTATTGGCGCTGATGGACCTGTACACTCCGTATACATTTTCTCAGAGCTTCCCATAGAACAGGTGGAAACCATCTACCTGGATCCACATTCACGCACCAGTAACCTGCTCTCCCAAATATTGGCCAAGCATTACTGGCAGAAAGACATCACCTTCATTAAGGATGTAAAACATCATCATCAGTACATCCGAGGAAATAGCGCAGGCGTAGTCATAGGGGATTTGGCTATCCGTATCAGAGATATGTTTCCCTATGTGTATGATCTTTCAGAATGTTGGAAGCTGATGACGGGTTTACCTTTTGCCTTTGCGGTCTGGGCTTATCATCCTGGAGTCCTAGATCCCTATCTGATTAATCAAATCCAGGAAGGATTCAGAAAGGGTGTCAGTCAGGCCGGACAAACGGCACGTAAATGGGCAGCTCATTTTGATATTCCCCAGGACTTTGCCATCAAATATCTGGAAGAATATATAGACTTTGAGTTTGATGCAAAAAAGCATGACGCGCTGAAGCTATATCTGAACCTAGCACAAGGATTAGGTGTCCTCCCTCCTACTCCAGCCTTCGTTTAGTCCTCAAAGGTCCATTCTCAGGTGCTTAATGGGACACGATCCCCATGGATCAGCTTGACTTCACCCAATTATTCTTCAGAAAAAAGAATTTTTTAGGGTTACGATACACATTTTCTTGTGAAACATGTGACTTATCTCGTTTTTGTATATCCATACATTAAACAGAACCTAAAGCAACTTTTTTTAACTATGGGACTTATTTCATTTATCAAAGAAGCCGGAGAAAAAATCTTCGGATCAAAAGCCAGCGCTGAAGAGCAAAACGCCGAAAAACAACAGCAGATTGTGGACTTCGTAGAGCAGTTCAAGCTTGAAATTGAAGATCTTTCTGTAACAGTAGACGGAGACACTGCAACCCTAAAAGGAACAGCTGCTTCTCAGGCTGACCGCGAGAAACTGGTATTGGCAGTAGGAAACATCAACGGTATCGCAACTGTAGATGATCAGATGGAAGTGAAGGAGCCGAAGCCTGAAGCACAATATTATACCGTAGTAAGAGGAGATAGCTTGTCAAAAATAGCCAAGGAGTATTATGGTGATGCAATGAAGTATCCTGTGATCTTTGAAGCTAATAAGCCAATGCTAAAAGATCCTAACCTGATCTATCCAGGTCAAATGCTACGTATTCCTCCCTTGGATTCTGATGAGTAGTGGGGAAAGAATCCAAAACCAGTATTAGGTAGGTTAATAAGGCAGCCACATTCGGCTGCCTTTCTTATTTTCTGAGCATATACATGGCACAGCTCCCCAGTGTCATAGGTTTGGACACCCCTTCTGAAAAGCCCACTTCCTTGCAGATAGCCAAAAACTCATCCCCCTCTGGAAAAGCCCTTACAGACTCAGGTAAGTAAGTATAGGCGGCGTCATCGCCAGAAATGATCTTACCTATCAAAGGTGTGATAAACCTAAAGTAGAAGGTAAATAGCTGCTTAAGGGGAAAGCTTTTGGGAAAGGCCGGTTCCAATATGACAGCCTTGGCGCCAGGCTTCATCACTCGCAGTATTTCTGATAAGCCTAATTTGAGGTTCTCAAAGTTTCTTACCCCGAAGCCCACTGTGACAGCGTCCACATGATTATCAGCAAAAGGAAGATTCTCTGAATCTCCTTCGATTAGCTCTATTCTCTTATCTAGTCTTTTCTTGGTAATCTTTTCTCTCCCTACCTCCAGCATTTTAGGAGAAATATCCAGTCCGATCACCTTATCAGGATTCAGTCTGATAGCAGAAATAGCAAAATCAGCCGTTCCGGTAGCTATATCCAAGATAAGTTTGGGAGAAGTATCAGCCAGTTGCTGTACGGCCTTTTTCCGCCACCAGAAATCTATACCCATGGTAAGGGTATGATTCAGGGTATCATAGCCTCCAGAAATATTATCAAACATCTCTGTTACCTGCTCCTTCTTAGTCTGGGAGGAATCCTGATAGGGAGTTACCGTCTTTTTCAAAGTTTATATATTAAAAATGCTATACAGAGCTAAACCTCA
>JBCDBC010000021.1:0-14412 GCA_039184535.1 Bacteroidota bacterium
AAAGATTTTGATGTAGAATGTAGATTTATCACTGCTAGAAAGAATCCCAGATGGGTGAGAGCATCAGGTAGTCCCAGGATAGAGAATGGGAAAGTGATTCGAGTGATTGGTTTATTTCAGGATATTACAAATGAAAAAACAAGAGAAGGAGAGCTTCAGAAGCTTAATCGCAGGTTTAAGTTAGCCCAAAAGTCAGCTGGCTTAGGCGTTTGGGATTTTGACCCGATCAATAATGTTCTCATCTGGGATGAAAAGATGTACGAACTATATGATGTAAATCCCAATGACTTTGAAGGTGAGTATGAAGCTTGGTCAAAGACAGTTCACCCTGATGATATTGAAGATTCAAGTTATCAATTGGCCCTTGCCCTGGAGGGGAAGAAAGAATTTGATACAGAATTTAGAGTTATTCATCAGGATAAGTCTGTCAGGCACATGGCTGGCAAGGCTCATGTGTCAAGAGACGAAAACGGACAACCTACTAGAGTAGTAGGGGTAAATTATGATATTACGGATAAAGTAAGGGACAAAGACCAAATCAATCTACTAGAATCTGTGGTGAAGCATGCTAAGGATGCAGTTCTTATCACCAAAGCAGAGCCCATAGATGTTTTGAATAACGGACCTGAGATCATTTATGTAAATCCAGCATTTTGTAAACTAACAGGCTATTCTCCTGAAGACGTCTTAGGAAAAACACCCAGAATTCTTCAGGGACCAGGATCTGATCGTGAAGAATTAAATAAGCTCAAAAAAGCATTGGAAAACTGGGACTCAGTTGAAATAGAAATCATCAACTATAGAAAGGATGGTTCTGAGTTTTGGGCCAATTTCATTATTGCTCCAATAGCAGATGAAACGGGCTGGTACACACACTGGGTGTCTATTCTGAGAGATGTCTCCTCCAGAAAAAAGACAGAGTTTGAGTTGATTAGTGCCAAGGAACAAGCATTAGCTTCCTCTGTAGCCAAGACAGAGTTTCTCTCCACCATGAGTCATGAGATTAGAACTCCCTTGAATGCCATTATAGGGATGACAAGCCTACTCTCAGACACAGAGTTAAGTGATGAGCAGCAACAGTTCCTTACCACCATACGCACAGGGGGAGAATCTCTCTTATCTGTCATTAATGATATCCTGGACTATTCTAAAATTGAATCTGGCAACCTGGAATTAGAAAAGGTAGCTTTTGATGTAATAGAGCCAATAGAAGAAACCCTGGACCTACTTTCCAATAAGGCATTTAAGAAGGGATTGGAACTGCTGTATATGGCAGATGAAGCGGTTCCAATAACGGTGGACGCAGATATTACACGCATTAGACAGGTATTAGTAAATCTGGTGGGGAATGCCATTAAGTTCACTTCTTCAGGAGAAATTCTGGTAAAGGTGCACGAGGTTGAAAGAAAGGGCCACATTTCTCTTCTTCAGTTTTCTGTCTCAGACACAGGTATAGGTATACCAGAAGAAAAGATAGCCAAACTCTTTAAGTCATTCTCTCAGGTAGATGCCTCTACCACAAGAAAGTATGGAGGCACTGGCCTGGGGCTAGCTATTTCCAAAAAATTAGTGGAACTACATGGAGGAAGGATATGGGTAGAAAGTGAAATCAATAAGGGGTCCACCTTTCATTTTACTATACAGGCAGAAATAAGTAAAGTTACTAAAGCATCTCTTACCCATGCACCCTTAAACCTATCAGGTAAGAATGTCTGGATATTGGACGACAATCACACCAACTTGCTCATTCTTGAGAAACAATTAGCCTCAGTAGGAATAGAGGTAAAAACCTTTTCCAATCCATTGATGCTGTTAGAGACTATTTCTCAGGAAACTCTACCAGATCTTGCCATTTTAGATATGCACATGCCGGAAATGGACGGTATTCAAGTAGCACAGGTAATACGTAAAAATCTGAAGTCTGAAAAACTTCCTTTGATGCTATTGAGTTCTGTAAATTTGAGTTCAAAGGAGATCAAGAGAAACTTATTTAATTGTATCCTCCAAAAACCTGCCAGGAAGAAAGACTTATTCCGCCTTCTTCATCAGCAGTTATCAACTTCAGATAATATACCCGGAATCATTACCCCTAAACAGACGGTTAATGAAACAGTAGATTTATCTGCTTTCCACATTCTTTTGGCAGAAGATAATAAGGTTAACCAAAGAGTGGCTCAGAAAATGCTCGCTAAGTTTAATGTAAAAGCGGAAGTGGCTAATAATGGATTGGAGGCCATAGCTTTCCTGAAGCTGAGGCCCTTTGACCTTATTCTCATGGACATGCAAATGCCAGAAATGGATGGAGTTACAGCTGCTGAGGAAATCCGCAAAATGGAGCTTGCTAAGCAGCCCATCATTCTGGCCATGACAGCTAATGCTTCCAAAGATGATAGAGACAGATGTCTAAATGCTGGAATGAACGACTTCATCACCAAACCCATCAAACTGGAAGGCTTAAGGGACTTTCTGAAAAAGTATTTGCTGACGGAAAAGGCGAAGTAATGATCTTTATGTCCGGCTAATAAGCACTACTTTCTCACTTTAAGAATATCCGTCCAAAGACAGGATACTAGATAAAGCTCCGGCACATGCTCTTTGACCATTTTTCTGAACGAACTTGTTCAGCCCGCATTTGAGGGTTGATAAGCTCCTGCTTACCAACTGGATGGTTACCGGTATAACCTGTATCCGCTTAAGAGTCTCCCAAGGGTATCAAAGTATTATTTTCTGGACCTTACCTATTAGAAGCTTAAATACCCTATTGAGCGTTTTGCAAGATACTGAAGCCATCCCTATTTCTCGAGATGGCTTCAGTATCTGAGAATTCTCTAACCTATTCCTTAACCAGTTTTCCGCGGAAAATCTCCTCATCTAAGGTTATCTGGTAAATGTAAACACCATTAGGTAAGCCAGTAAGAGATATGGCTTCCTTTGAGCGAATTTTTTCTGTCTTTAGAATTTGCCCTGCAAGGTTATAGAGCGCTACATTAGCTTTATCAGAATCAGTAAATTCAAATACTACCTGGTCATTAGAAGGTACCGGATACACGTTATAAGCGTCTGTTAACTCTGGTAGGGTAGAGGTAGCCACAAATCCTACCTGAGTATAATACAGGTCGCCCCTCTGTGAAGGCACCCAAACGCCACTATCAGCATCCCAGAAGTTAAATGTAAAAGCTATCATCTTTTCCTGAAAGAGTTCTTCAGCTTCTACATCAGAAAATGGCTGTATAATATTATCTACTTCAGTTTCTTCATCATAGATATAAGCTATCTGACCATCGAGTACGAATTCTCCTACACTGTCTACCTCGTAAAAAGTATTGGTACTAGGTGTTCCTTTTTCGGTATACCCAACCTCTTCTTTTAAGTTAGCTACCCATGCTCCTTCTACCCAGTCATAGTCAATGCTTGACAGAGGCCACCCTAACTCTGTATAAGTTTGAACCTCTCTACCCCTAGGAACCCATGTACTATCCTGATTATCCCAGATTTCACGGATTACCTCAGTGAGTGAATCAGATAGGTCATAAGCATATAATCTCCTGTTGGTGGGCATTCTGCTTCCCATATCAAAAGAATAGCTTACCTCCTCCGTAGGATTATTACTGGCATTTAAGACAAAGGTAACTACCTTAGTCGTATCCCATGAGCTACTATCAGATTCCCAGGAATATGCTGTTCGTTGGATGAGGCCACCACTCTCATTACGCGTATAGACAGTTTGGCTTTCTGCCTCCCAGCTACTATCTTCTGATGAATAGGATAAGGATATACGGCTGACGAGATTTTGACCTTCATCATAAAACATGGAATCCTTTGAGGAAGCTTGAAATGTTTCCATGCTTGTGTCATACTCCAGGGAAGTTATGGCCGTGTTATTACCATTCTCATCAAAGGTGAATACGGTTTTGTCCCCATCTGAAATGGTATCTGACTCAGAAACAAAACTAAAGGAGATACTTTCTACCATATTACCACTTGAATCATACATCATTTCCAAAATGTTGTCTGTAAACCACTGCTGCTTATCTAAAGAATACTCCTCAGACTTATCTGTGATCTGATTCCCTACCTTATCATAGGTAAAAAGTTCACGTTCCGTATCTATGAATGCTGATGCGGAGTCTTCTTTTTCAGCAAAATATATCTCAGTTGGCTTGCCTTCATTGTCATACACAAACTTTTGACGCTGGAGAATATCAGAACCAAATCCCTCATTTGAAAAAAGGCTATCCAGACGTAGGATTACTCCAGCCAAAGTACTAAGAGGGCTGGTTTGATTTTGGGGGACTTGCTCCTTACACAGTTTTTTCTGGAAAAAGAGCTGACGCTCGTTCTGTTTGAGTTCTTCCTGTGCATATAGGGAAAGCATACTACAGCAAAGCAAAGAAAGGATAAAGTGCTTCATGGCTTCGTTTATGTTTGTTTAATTATGTACGAAGGCCAAATTGTCTAAATGTAGAAAAGTAAAGTGATGAGAATAAGTTGGATTCTAACGGATAGGCCCTACATGGGAATAGAAGAAAGAAAAGCAGAAGAGTTGAAGAAAAAGGAAGAAATTAGCAACTGATCCCTAGTCTTGGAGATTTTGCTGAGCATTAGTCAAAAAGTATGCGGCTACTTTGTCCGCTGATGAAAGAGGTTTTAATAACTTTATGGCTTCTGCATACTTCTTTTCATAATACAGTATGATTGCCTCTCGGAAAGATGAAAGTGTATCTAGCTTTAGGGCCTTTTCTTCCTCTGGATCTCCCTCTATGCATTCATAGACACTCACCAGCGATTGTCTGCCTTTTACTTTAACCTTACCCAGATAGCGAAAGGTAAATTCCTCCTTATTAGGAAGCTGATTATAGCTCGCTTCACTAATGAGAATGTTGGTTCCAAATGCTTTGGTAAGACTCTCCATTCTGGAAGCGGTATTTACTGTATCCGAAATAGTAGCAGCATCTGTACGCTCCTGGTCCCCTATGATGCCCATGATGAGGGAGCCAGTGTGTAATCCCATGCCCACACGTATGGGGACTCTTTCCTGCTCTTTACGTCCCTCATTATATTCTCTTATCTTCTGCTGCATGTTTATGCAAGCTAGCAAGGCATCTCTGGAAGAATGCTGAAAAAGAGCCATGATGCCATCTCCCAGGTACTGGTTCACAAAGCCGTTATTCTGCTGGATGATGGGACCCATCCTACCTGCATAAGCATTCACAAAGCCGAAGTTCTCCTCTGGCGTCATGCTCTCTGATAAGGTAGTGTAGTCCCTTATGTCTGTAAACAGGACAGATACTTCTCGCTGAACCTGATCACCCAGTTTTATTTCTAGGAGGCTTTCCTTCCCCAGACTTTTGATAAAAGCTGTAGGCACAAATCGATTAGTTACGGAATTGATCTTGTGGAGATTAAGATGGGTTTTTACTCTGGCCAGGAATTCGTCCTTAGTGAAGGGTTTGGTGATATAGTCATTGGCACCAGTTTCAAGACCTTGCACCATATCCGATACCTGATTTTTAGCGGTAATCATGATGACAGGCAACTCTGAAGGAAGGAATTGTTCTCTCAGGCGCTTACAAACCTCATAACCCGACATACTGGGCATCATCACATCTAATAGCACCATGTCAAACCTCCCATTCTGATCCAGGAGTTTCAGCGCTTCCTTTCCATTGAGGGCCTGTACCAGGTCAAAATTCTCTTTCCCCAGATGGTTTTTAATTACTTGCTGATTGATAGGCTCATCATCCACCACCAGGACCTTGAAGTGTTTGTCATTCTTAGAATCTGGAAGGACAGGCATTGAAGCATATGCTATCGTCATTTCCGGGAGAATGCCCTCCTTTGTAGGCATTTTGCTATCAAGAACCTTGGCTTCTTCCTGCTGGCCAGCTTGGGGAAGGGTGAAGTAAAAGGTGGATCCTTTTCCTATTTCACTTTCCACCCACAGATCTCCGCCATGCATTTCTACTAGCTTTTTGGAAATGCTGAGTCCCAGACCTGTTCCTGCAAACTCTCTTTGGATGGAACCATCAGCCTGTTCAAACTCCTGAAAAATGGCTTCCCGTTTATGTTCTGGTATGCCTATACCTGTATCTTGTACAGCTATCTTTACCACCTCATTTCCCTTTTCTGCTGAAACACTGACATGTCCTTCTTCTGTGAACTTCACTGCATTCCCTATCAGGTTGTAGAGGACTTGCTGAAGTCTGTCTTCATCTGCTAACACAGCAGTTAAGCCAGAAGGCACTTGATTCTGTAGGGCTATATTTTTCCCTTTTACCAAAGGAGTATGAGTGTTCAGAATCACATCAACTAATGAATGCAGATCTATGGACTTGGTTCTTAACTCTATCTCATGGTTTTTCAGCTTGGAGAAATCCAATATGTCATTTACCAGGGAGGAGAGTCGTTTGCCGGAAGAGATAATCATGTTGAGGTTTTCCTCTTGTTCCTGGTCTGTGGCTTTTTCTTTGAGGGCTTCAGAAAGACCTATAATTCCGTTAAGCGGGGTTCTGAGTTCATGGGAGGTATTGGCTAAAAATTGATCTTTAAGCTTATCTACCTGCTGAAGTTTCTCATTTAGGTTTCTGGTCTCTTCCAGCTCCTTTTTCTGTTCTTCCTGTCGCCATCGGACATATAGATAAATAAGTCCTAACAAACCAAGGGCGTACAAACTTTTGCTCCACCATGACCAATACCAGGGCGCTCGGATATGGACGATCAGGCTGGTAGGAGTAGGTGTCCAAAAGCCATCAGCATTGCTAGCCTTTACCTGGAAGATGTATTTACCAGGAGCTAGACCTGAGTAATTGACTGTACGAGTACTTCCCATTTCCACCCAGTCCTCATCCACCCCTTCCATTTTTATTCGGTACTGCTGCTTTTCCGCATTTTGAAAGTTAATCCCAGTATAGCTCAGGCTAAACACATTTTGATCATGTGCCAAGCTGATAGAGGTGCTGTAGCTGATGGGGTTATCAAGGGAGATACTTTCTGAATCAGTACTTACTGATTTATCACCTATTTTTAACTCAGAGATTACCACAGTTGAGGTAGAACGATTTAATAGTATCTTGTTAGGATCAAAATAGAAGAAGTTTTCAGAACCTAGTATCACAAATTGTTCATTCTCAGTTTTGTATATCTGATACAATTCATCTTCTTCTAAGTCAATGGATGAAAACTTCCATGAGGTCGTATCAATATATGATAACCCCTTTTTGGTTGTTACCCATATTCTTCCCATTGAATCCTCCTCAAGGTCAGTTACCTCTTGAAAAATTAATCCATTTAAAACAGTAAAATGCTTGACTTCTCTTGTTTTGGGATTTATTCGGAATAATCCATTTTGTATGGTTCCAACCCAAATTTTCCCATTAGAATCCTCAAAGATTTGTGAGTATTTCCCATCTATATGAAAAAAAATAGCCTTCTTATTTTTCTCTGAAAAACAAGCTAGAGTGTCGCTACCTGGATTCAGTAACCAAAGGTTAAAGTCTGAGTCCTGATGTTGAAAGGAATAGTTTTCCAAATACTTATAGCCTGGTATGTTTGGGGAGAAGTAAATTAGTGAGTCAGCCGATGAATCTACAAAAGCACTTTTATTTTTTGAGTGGTCTCTTTCAATCCAGATTCTTCCTTCTCTATCTTCATGAATAAAATTCGAATTCAGACTACCAAAGATTTCATTTTGTTTACCAATGAAAGTGAAGTTTTCCTCCTTGTAGCTTTTCTTTAATAATCCGTTAGCAGTACTGATCCAAACATCACCTGTTTCATCTTGGTGGAGGTCAATTATGATTTCAGATGAGAGTCTGGCATTTTTTTCTGGACCCAGAGTTAAATATTTGGGGTTTTCGGGTTTACCATAAGCCTCTATTTCATGTAAAGAGTACCCATATGCATTATTTCGTTTATGGCAATTAATTTTTATGTATCTACACCTATTCCTAATGTTTATAATCTTTTTATCGGGCTTCCCATTATTTTCTTGGTGAATACTTTTCCAGTTTTGCCCATTTGAGGATAACATGATTTCGTACTCTTTTGCAGAAGCACCACTCCACACTAACACAATATTGTCAACATAAGTAACTTCCTGTAGGTCTAATTCTATCCATTGTTTTGGAGTGTAGTCTGAGTTCCATCTTGTTTCTATGTTTCCGTCTACCATGTTTTCCGGACCGGAGTAGGATCCATACTCAAGACTAGAAGCTTCTATGGGTTTACCCAAGGCCAGGTTCTTAAAAGAGTTTTTTCCAATGGGTAGTTTAAATAATTCCGGGGTAAAGTTTCCTCCTCTCCACAATGAATTTTGACGATCTATGAGTATTTTTGAGGAACTAATGAAATGGGGACTAAGGGGTGCTGAGATAGATACATTGGTGACCGACAAAGTTGACGGTTCGAACTTATACAAATAGGGATCTCTCTGAATCCAGATATTGTTCCATTGATCTTCAACAATTTTTGGTCTATTCCAAAAAATAAAATCAAAACTTGGATGTTCATCAAGTTTTCTGGAGTAGATCGATTCTACAGAAGAAGAAGATTTGTATAATCCGCGGTAATCTCCAAACCATAAGTTATTTTGAGAGTCAACTATTCCTGAGAGGATTGATGGTTCACCAATAGACCAAAAAAAACTGAATTCCTTGAAATCATAAGTCTTCTCTAGAATGGTATCTAAAATTGGATCTAAAACAAAGATATGTTGACTATTGAAAGGGTGTGCCCAAAAAATTTCGCCTTTTTCATTTTCCCCTAACCAACTCAAATGAGCGAGTAAGGAGAAATTGAAGTAATTTCTCAATCCGGTGTCGGTTTCTAGAATGGTAGAGTCTGGGATCTGTAATTCAGGTAACAGTTTGAATTCTTTGATTTGATAGTCTTTTAGTTGAAGTTTCACTAAACTTTTATCAAAGTGAAACCATACATTACCATTTCTGTCTTCCCTAATATCATATAAAGGCCTATTTCCTATTAGTTCCTCTTCATTACTAGAAAGTATTCTATTTTCTTGTATTAGATACTTTACTAATCCTTTTCCAGTACCTAGCCAATATTCTGAGGGGTTTACCTTATTAATACAAAAAATACTATCGGAAGGAAAAGCACCATTAACAGGAGAGATTTTTTGAATCTCTTTTGTCGATTGATTAAACATTAATAATCCCTGACCCAAAGTGCCAATCCATAAATTACCCTTTTGATCTTCAATAAATGGACTCTTTTCATGTGAATATGTCCATAGATAGTCATCCTTACTTATTTTACCAGCTCTGACTTCTTTTTTATCATATTGAACTTTTTGGATCTTTTGATTAGCACTTGACCATTTAAACAGTTGACTATTTTCTCCAGTGGTAAACCATAGGTTCTTTTGCCTATCCTCAAATAGGGAATGAACGTAGCTATTAGGAGAAGAGAAAGAATAATTTATGAATGATTTTTTCCCTGCATCATAAAAGTGCAATCCTTTGTTTGAACCAATCCATAAATTACCATTTGCTATAGGTAGTATGATATGTATAAATCTTGCTTCTAAAGTATTGCTATCTAGAGGATTATGAACAAAGTTAGTAAATTTATATCCGTCATATCTAGATAACCCATTATCTGTCCCTATCCATATGTATCCTAAACTATCCTGTTTGACACAATTTACTTGGTTTGAGGGCAATCCATCGTTTACTGTATAGTAGATTAAGGGGAAGGTGTTTGCCTGACCTAAGGAGAGAGAGATATTTCCAAACGATAATGCTAGCAGGCTTATGTATAGATGAAGATTCTTCCGCATGAGAGAACCATTTTATTCCTCCATTTTAAACATTATGAATGTACAAAATAAAAGGGAGATGATTGCTGGGTTTAACCAGATAATCATTTGAGCACAATTTATTCAAAGGGGTGGTATGGTGATAAGACGGTAGGTATAAATTAGAAAGCTCCGGGCCTAAACCCAGAGCTATCTATTCCTACATCAGTGTGTGCTTCCTTACTCTATGGCAGGAGCGCCTGCTTTTTCCATATCAGCTTGTAAGCTTGCCATCTTATCAGACAGGGTTTTCAGGCTGCTCTTCATGCTACGTACTTCCTTCTGGGCCATTTCCAAAGAAGCCTTGGCAGAGGGAGTAGGACCGTAGGTAGAATTACTAACAGCGTTGAAGACCATGCCCAGTCTGTTGTTGATCGTAGGATCATTCTTCTGTCCTACCTGAGACTTGGATCTATAACCGAATAATTGTCTTCTTAGTGCCTGATATTCTCCCGTCAGTTCATGCAGCTGGGTGTTCATGTCTCCAGGAGAAATCAGAGATCTTTCCAGTGAAGTTTTCAGCAGACCCAATTTCTTCATCTGGTTACCAAACTGAGCTCTTAGTACAGAAGCGTCCTTACTGGTAGATTCCAACTCACGCCAGAAAGCAGCAGTCTCAGCAGGGCTGGACCCTTCCAAAGCACCCTTTCTAAGCGGTACTACTTCAAACTCAACCGCATCCGACAAATCGGTAATGACACCGTCAACTTCCTTACTCAGACTGACAGTATAAGTGCCAGGAGCAGCCATTAAGCCGGAAGCCTTATCCAGACTGGTTTTATCATTCGGGCTAATGAAATTTCCCTGTGGATACTTAAGGTCCCAGGAGATTCTGTGGAAGCCTTTGGAAGTAGGTCCGGTCAACTTACGTACTAAGTTTCCATCGCTGTCCTTCACGGTAAACCAAATTTTGGGCTTGCTGGCATTTCTCTCAGCTTCTACCGCATCCCATCCGGGGAAACTAATATCCTTTCCGTCTTTGGCTAGCTCTTTCTCGGCTTTCTTCCTCTCGGCAGCAGTCGTGGTCAATCCATCCTTCAGGTAGTAAGTAAATACGGCTCCAAAGGGTGGGTTAGGGGCTACATAGTGAGAAGCACCCTGATTACCTCTAGAGTTGTTGAAACTTAATATCCCACGTGGAATATACCACCAGGCTTTTCTCACAGCGAACAGGGTAGCTTCTTCTTCCATCTGGTCCTGATTCACTTCTCTTAGTGGCGCATAGTCGTCCAGTACATAGAAACTTCTTCCGAAAGAAGCGCCCACAAGGTCATTTTCTCTTTTCTGGATAGCCAGATCTCTGAATGGAATAGTAGGTACCCCACCACTCAGTTTGGTCCAGTCATTTCCACCATTTACGGTGAAATAGATGCCAAACTCAGTAGCCAGAAACATCAAATCTTTTTTCACATGGTCCTGTACAAAGCGCCAAACCAGGGTCTTTTCAGGAAGGCCATCTGTCATAGAGGTCCAACTTCTTCCCTTATCAGTGGTTTTCAGGAAGTAAGGCTTATAGTCGCCATATTTATGGTTGTCCAAACACACATAAGCGGTGGAAGCATCAAACATATCTGCCTTGATGTCATTCACAAAGGCTAGATCAGGCACACCTGGAAGGCTTCCTACGTCTATTCTTCTCCAGTTAGTGCCCCCATCTTCTGTCACCTGAATAATGCCATCATCTGTACCGGCATATACCAGTCCTTCCTGCTGAGGTGATTCTGCCAGAGAAGTGATGGTATTATAGTTAGACATGGCAAGCATGTCCCATGAGTTGTCCCAGCTCTGCTGTTTCCCCATGATGGGTAGAGTGATTCTTTCCTCATCCTTGGTCAGGTCGCCAGAAATAGCCGTCCAGGAATCTCCTCTGTCCTCAGATCTCCATACACGCTGAGATGCAAAGTAGAGTCTGGTAGGCTTATGCGGACTCACCAATATAGGCGCATCCCAGTTGAAGCGTTCGTAGGGCTCTCCTTCTGCGGGCTGAGGCTGGATGTATACAATTTCTCCCGTAGTTCTGTCCACACGGGTAAGGTTCCCCTGCTGCCACTCACAGTAAACTATATCAGGATTACCGGGCTCTGTAGCTGGCTGATGTCCGTCCGCAAATAGCGTTATGTACCAGTCGGCATTTCTGATCCCGTGCAGGTTATCCGTACGGGAAGGCCCACCGTGTGTATTCACATCCTGCGTACCCCCGTAGATGTTGTAGAATGGCTCTGCATCATCTACTGCGAGTTTGTAGTACTGCGTCAGCGGAAGGTTGTTGATGAAACGCCAATTTTCTGCCAAGTCAAAACTTTCATAAATCCCTCCGTCTGTCCCTATAAGGAGGTAATCCGGATCATCAGCCTTGAATACGATGGCATGGTTATCTGAGTGCTTATGTTCTTCCTTTAGTCTGCGGAAAGTTTTCCCACCATCATCAGATACCTGAATTCTCACATCTACTAGATAGATCCTGTCAAAAGCGTGAGGAGAGGCATACAGTTCCTGATAATAGTGGGGTCCGGTAGCACCTGATACGGCAGAAGACTGCTTCTTCCAGGTTTCTCCTTTATCAGTGGACTTATAAACGCCTCCTGTACGTCTGTCCAGCTCTATGGCAGCATAGAGTACGTCGGGATTGATGGGAGAAATGGCCAGGCCTATTTTCCCCATATTGGATTTGGGCAGTCCGGACGTCAGTTCTTTCCAGCTTTTTCCCCCATCAGTAGACTTATGGAGACCTGTTCCAGGTCCACCCCCCATGTAGGCGGCTACGGTTCTGTGTCTTTGCCAGGTAGCGGCGTAAAGAGTCATGGGATCTCTGGGATCTATGGCCAGGTCAGTAGCCCCTACCCACTCATCATCTCCCAGAGTTTGGGTCCAGTTTTCCCCACCATCAGTGGACATAAACACTCCTCTTTCTCCTCCTGAGGACCAAAGCGGCCCTTGTACAGCTACCCACATAACATCAGAGTTATCCGGGTGAATGATGATCTTGGAGATGTGCTCAGACTTAGGCAAGCCCATATTGGTCCAGCTCATACCGCCATCCTCACTTCTGTAAATGCCATCTCCAAAGCCTATATGTCTACCTCCTACGTTTTCACCTGTACCTACCCATACTGTGCTGGGGTTATTAGGATCTATGGTGACACACCCGGTAGAATAAACAGCCTGATCATCAAAGATGGGCTTCCAGGTGGTACCTGCATTCACGGTTTTCCAAACACCGCCTGAGGCTACGGCTACATACCAAACGTTTTCATCCTGGGGATGTATGGCTATGTCTGCTATTCTTCCAGAAGAAAAAGCAGGTCCTATGCTCCTGAACGCCATGCCCTTAAAGGTCGACTCCTCCATTTGTGCAATAGCGGAGTGAGAAAGGAACATGATAGTTGAGAAGAGTAAAATCAACAATGTGAACGGTTTTCTCATGTGGTTCGTTAATTGGGTTATATGTGATAAATCGAATATACCAAAATTGCTTAGACCATTCTCAAGAGAAAATTCAGGACTTAGCCTTTTAGCAATCCGATTTGAGGGAAAATAGGGAGTAATTTTGAAGAAAATTTGTACTATCTCCCTCCAATTAATATTGATTTTCAGGAGTAAATTATCTTCTAAACATTCTCTATGGCTGAAAAAAGAATTTCCTTACATAGAGGCAACTAGGGCATATAAACGTTGTCACTGATAAAAAGAAAACCGCAAAATCCTTAGGTATTAGCTATGAAAAAGATTGTATTCAACTCCCTGTGCATGATTGCCCTCTTTCTTTGGGTGGGGGTACAGGCCAATCCGGTAGGTGACACACCCACCATCAGAAAAACCTTCAGTATGAGTGGACCAGGTCAACTACAAGTGACCACCTCAGGTGGAAAGATAGAAGTTAACGGTACCAGTGGAAATGAAGTGGAAGTAAATGTATTTGTGAAAAGAAACGGAAGAGTCCTTTCCGCAAATGATGATTTTATGTCTGAATTAACGGATGGCTTTGACATTAAGATTGCCAAAGAAGGCAATACTGTTATTGCCTATACAAAGAGAAAAGATGGCGCCAGGAACTGGTGGAACTCCGTATTTAAGAATGTGAGTTTCCATTTTGAGGTGAATGTTCCCAAAAAGATGTCTGCTGAACTGAAAACCAGCGGAGGAAGATTGTACCTCGCCAATGTAGATGGAGAACACACCCTAAGAACTAGTGGCGGAGGCATCTCCCTGGTAAATGTTTCTGGAGATACTGACGCTAGCACATCTGGCGGAGGCATTAAAGTTAGTGGTCAAAAAGGAAGCGTGAGAGTAAGTACCAGTGGAGGAGGAATCACTATAGTAGAATCTGAGGGGGATATTTACGGACGTACCTCCGGTGGGGGTATTAAGCTAGAGAATAACAGAGGAGACCTGGATGTAAGTACCAGTGGCGGCCCTATTCGTATTTCCGGTTATGCTGAGTCAGTAAAAGCCTCTACCAGCGGTGGAGGTATAGACGTGGATATTTCTGGATTGACTAAGAAACTCTCTCTTTCTACCAGTGGTGGCGGAATCAGAGCCAGAGTACCTGCTGGAGTAGGCATGGACTCTGGCTCTGCATGGGGGAAGAGTAAATGTAG
>JBCDBC010000022.1:0-14219 GCA_039184535.1 Bacteroidota bacterium
CAGTTTAGCCATGCTGAATCCTCCCAGAAAGGCGACCAGGTTATGAAGAAGTACAATAAGTATGATATACTGGATGTAGTTCAGGAACGCATCCAGATTATTGTAAATAGCTATCACCACATAAAAGCCGAAGATCACTATAGATAATGCTCTTATGGTGGGAGAAATCCTTTTTGTAAACCTTGGAAATTTATGGGCTGTCCACATCCCGAGAATTAACGGAACCCCTAGCACTATGATGATAGTTAGGACCATTTCCATAGGATCTATGTGAATTACTTTTAGCAGCTTAGCTGTAGGCTCATACATATTAGACCAGAACGCAAAGTTAAAGGGCGTCATCACTATAGATAGGATAGTAGAAATGGCCGTAAGACTTACGGAAAGTGCCACATTTCCCTTTGCCAGCAGTGAAATAAAATTAGAGATATTCCCTCCCGGACAAGCTGCCACCATAATCATCCCCAATGCCATGGAAGGAATAGGTTTAACGACCAGAATCAGCATAAAGGTGAGAGCAGGAAGAAGGATGAACTGTGAAAACAGCCCAATAGCTGGAGAAAGGGGAGCCTTGAATACCCGCTGAAAATCAGCCAGACTTAGTTCCAGGGAAACACCATACATGATGAATCCCAAGGTGATATTGAGAATCACTAGACTTTCTGGACTGAAACTTAATTGGGCTTGATCAAGGAATTCCATTTCTAGTACTTATTAAGTGGAAGGTAGTTGGCTATTTATGGAGCTACTTGCCTTTTCGTGAACGCCCCTTATTCCCTGACTCGTCCCAATGATAATGTTTTCAACATCCAGTTGGGCAAAGCCTGTTCCGGATCACGCTTACGTAAGTTGAGATACCAACCTATCTTTTTCATGATGGGGATCTTGTGGGTTTCCACAAACTCTATTAAGGTCCCATCAGGATCTTCTATATAGGAGAAATGACCAGCGGCTTCTCCCATATCAAAACTTTCTCCAGTATCCCCTCTGCTATCTACCGTAAATGGAAATCCGGCTTCCTTGCATCTCTCTTCCAGTTCAGACATGCCATTTATGTCAAAGCACAAATGGATAAATCCTAAATCCCCCCAAAGTCTATTCTCATATATCTTCTTGGGTGTTCTTTCTTTCGCTTGTATAAGCTCTATGCTGGTAGGGCCAAACATCTTACTAAAGGCACCTTTTCTGGATTCACTGTGGGTAAGTAGAACTCTTCTGAACTTATCTGTTCCTCCAGGAAGGTGATGGATATCATCAAACTTCCCTTCCTTATCATAGATGACCTGGTCATACCCAAGTATATCTGAATACAACTTGCGGGCAGCATCTATGTCACTCACCCCTACCATGGCTCCGCTTATTCCACCCGTACTTCTTGGCTCTCTGCTGAACCAGTCATCTTCCTTAACTATCTGGAATAGATTCCCGTATGGGTCTTTAATAAAGAAGTGCGGATTACCCAGGGGGTCATGCTGAAGGGTCCCGGGCGTAAGACCTTTACTCTGGAGCTCCCTATGGGTTCGGGGAACATCCATACTCTTGATCTTGGCAGCATATATACCCAGATCTCCTATGGATACTTCAAAGGTAGCTGGCTGGGGGGTTCTGCTGACATACTGCCAGATCTCCAATCCGCCTCCACCCTGAATGCTGATGGCCAGGATAGCGTGCCTGCTTTGAGGCTTACCATCCGTGTAAGGAAGCATACGGTTAGCTTCTGCAGCCTCATCAAAGATGGGTATATCCATCCCAAATGCTTTCCTATACCAGGCAAATGCCTCTTGTACATTGGGAATACCTACCCCTACCTGTTGAATACCACTAATTATGACGCCCATGTGTAATATGAAATAGTCCTTTTTTTTATGGGGCCAAAGATAATCAGCAATTACATAAGGCCAAAGCCCTCAAATCCTTAGGTGGGACTCACCTTTCTGGCAATACTGAAGAAAAGGGAAGGAAAGAAGCCGTTTAAAGGGTGCTTGGCCGCTGAGTAAACGGCGCGTATAGGAAATCCGAAACGGCCTACTACAATACTGATGGCTACCAGATGTCTTTTGCCTCTTTTGATCATTTGAGGGAGTACCAACTTAGTTAGGGCTACATGCCCAATATAGTCTATCTTCATCAGTCTCCTATCCACACTGAAATCCGTTTCATGGGCCAGACCTCTCATGCTGATCCCACCATTGTTGATAAGCACATCTACTCCATAGACAGCAAGCATCTCTTCAGTCGCTTTTTTCAAAATTTCCTGATCTGTGAAGTCCAGGGATACTACCTTGGTTTCTCCCCTACATCCACTGGCTACCCTTTCCAGTTCTTCCTTTCTCTTCGCAGATAACATGACCATAGCTCCATTAGATGAGGCCTCATATGCAAGTGTTTCCCCAATACCTTAGGAAGCACCTGTTATCTAAAATACTTTTTGGTTTGCGCTCATTAGGGAAAGTATGACCTTAGCTTTGGGTAATCATACTCTTCATGATGGTCCAAACATTTTCAGCCACAATCTCGTGGCCCTCAGGTGTAGGATGAATGCCATCAGGTAAATTAAGCTCAGATTCTCCGGCGACGCCATCCAATAGGAAGGGAACTATCCTGGCCTGATTCAGGGTAGCTAAATCGGGAAAAATAGATCTGAATTCTTGTATGTAGGTTTCTCCCATATTAGGGGGAACTTCCATCCCACAGATCAGGATCTTTACCTCCGGATGAGAGGACCTCACTATATCTATGATTTCCTGAAGATTTCTTCTGGTTTCTTTTAAATCAATACCTCTAAGGCCATCATTCGCGCCAAGCTCCAGCACAAATATATCCAGGGGCTGATTCAAGGTTCCTAACACAAACTCCAACCTATTCTTCCCACTGGTAGTGGTTTCTCCGCTTACCCCACTGTTTCTTACATCATAGGATTCTCCCATATCATCCAGTTTCTCCTGGATGAGTGCGGGGAAAGCCTCAGATAACTCCACTCCATAACCCGCTGTTAGACTATTCCCGAAGAACAAAATAACCCTTTCATCAGATATCCCTTCAAGTGCGTCTACCGCTTCCTCTGTAGTATCCACTGCCCGCTGACTACTTTCAGGAGTGTCTGTGCAAGAGATTAATAACATCACAAGGACAATTGGAAAATACTTGAGAAGCTGCATGAACTGTTCTTAAGGAATCTGATAGGTGAACCTCTACCCCCCGCAAAAGTTTACATATAGAAGTTCAAATTTCTTGTTTAAGTAGGTAAGAACAAAATATTTTCCCACTTTCATCGTCTCCCAAAACTCATGTAACCTTATATGCTATCTGTATCTGATTTAGGGAAAACTTATAGAACAGGAGAAAATTCCCTCACTGTTCTTGAGAATATATCATTTGAAGTAGAGCCTGGAGAAAGTCTGGCCATCATTGGCCCTTCAGGAAGTGGTAAAACAACCTTATTAGGCTTGTGTGCAGGCTTAGATAAGTCCAGCAGCGGCAAAATCATTCTGAATGGAGAAGAACTTTCCAGACTAGATGAAGATCAGCGAGCCGAGGTAAGGAGTAAGTACGTAGGCTTCATCTTTCAAAACTTCCGCCTCCTACCTACCCTTACAGCACTTGAAAATGTAGCTGTCCCTCTGGAACTTAGGGGAGATAAAACTGCCTCTTCACGTGCTAAAGAGCTACTGGAAAGAGTAGGATTGGGAGACAGAACGCACCACTACCCTTCTCAACTGTCTGGCGGAGAACAACAAAGGGTAGCCCTCGCAAGGGCATTCTCTAATAATCCTCTTATTCTATTCGCTGATGAACCTACCGGAAATTTGGATGATGTTACCAGTGAGAAAGTAGAAAACCTTTTGTTTGAACTGAATCGTGAAGCTGGAACTACCTTGATTCTGGTAACCCATGACATGGAGCTAGCTTCCAAGACCCAACGTATCATCAAGCTAAGAGGCGGACATATCGTAGAGGAACTTACCCCTTCAGCCAGCTAGGTTATGAGTAAAGCTTCACAGATGCACGAAATCCGTCCCTCAGCTGATCCAGGAGTTAGCTGGTTATGGAAAATGGCCTGGAGAGATAGCCGTAAATCCAGAGGCCGGTTGTTACTATTTATGGCTTCCATTGTGTTGGGGATAGCTTCTCTGGTAGCCATCAATTCTTTCGGAGATAACCTGGCCGAAGACATAGACGGAGAAGCCAAAGCCCTCATAGGTGCAGACCTCGTCCTTAACAGAAGGGCTACGCCTGACGACTCTGTCATGGCCTTGGTAAGCTCTTTTGAAGCAGAAAAGGCGGAGGAGAAATCCTTTGCTTCCATGATCTTCTTCCCTAAAACGGAAGATTCACGCCTTATCCAGGTAAGAGCCATTGAAGGAGGTTTTCCTTTTTACGGAGAATTATTGACTGAGCCAGTGGAGGCAGCAAGCCGTTTCAGAGCTGATGGAGAAGGATCCCCTTCCTCTGCCCTGATTGACCAGAGTCTCCTACTTCAGTACAACGCCCAAATAGGTGATTCCATCAGGGTAGGAAACGCCATGTACGAGATTACAGGGAGCCTGCTTCAGGCCCCCGGCCAAAGTGGTATTGCAGCTACCGCCGCTCCGATAGTCTACGTTTCTGCCAAAAGCCTGGAAGGGACAGGCCTCATCCGTAAGGGCAGTCGAATCAGATACAAATACTATTACAAATTTCCTGAAGGAACTGATGTACCTGCTCTTGTGAAACAGAAAGAGGATGAGCTGAATGCTCTTAGCATGGGTTCTGAAACAGTAGAAGACAGAAAAGAATCCCTGGGAAATGCCTTTGAGGACCTGACCAGTTTCCTAAACCTAGTGGCCTTCATCGCCTTATTACTCGGTTGCGTGGGTGTAGCCAGCGCGGTGTACGTATACATGAGGGATAAGATAGTTTCAGTGGCTACTCTTAGATGTCTTGGCGTAAGCGGTCAGCAGGCTTTTATGATATTTGTGATTCAGGTAGCAGCTATAGGACTGATAGGATCTATCATTGGGGCTATATTGGGATCTTTTCTCCAGTATACCCTACCGCTGGTCCTAAAAGACTTCCTTCCTTTTGAAGCCACCATTGAGATTTCTCCCTCTGCTATTTTTGGGGGAATCCTAACTGGCTTAATTACTAGTATTTTATTTTCTCTCCCTCCCTTAATCAGAATTAGAAAAGTATCCCCTTTAAACGCCCTGCGCTTAGAAGATAATTTGCCAGGCTTAAAGTGGGACGGACCCACCCTCTTCGTTTCTTCCCTTATCCTGGCTTTCATCATAGGATTTGCCTGGATACAGACCTCCTCTCTGGTAGATGCGGTAGGATTTACCTTTGGGATCGGCATTAGTTTCCTCATCCTGGCAGGTGTTTCCATACTTTTCATGAAGGGGGTCAGGAAGTACTTTCCTTCCAGTTGGAGTTATCTGTGGCGTCAAAGTCTGGCCAATCTCTACAGACCTAATAATCAGACCCTCATTCTCATTGTCTCCATAGGATTGGGAACAGCCCTCATCTGTACCTTGTACTTAACACAGGGCCTTCTGCTGGACCAGGTTAGCCTCAGTGGCGCTAATGACAGACCTAATCTGGTCCTGTTTGATATTCAGACAGATGAGAAGGAAGAAATAAGATCCGTTGTAGACAAATATAACCTACCCGTAAGACAGGATGTAGCGGTAGTAACGGCGCGGCTATCCAAACTTCATGGGATGGACAGGGTTCAGATACTGGAAGATACTGTTCTGGACCTCCCCAAGTGGGTTCCCAACGCAGAATACAGAATCACCTTCCGGGATACATTAACAGATTCTGAAGAGATCGTAAAAGGAGAATGGAAAGGGGAAGTAGCTAATCCCGGAGATTCTATTTTCATTTCTCTGGATGAGGAATTTGCGAGGGAAAGATGGAAGGTAGACATAGGGGACAGGGTAGACTTTGATGTGCAGGGAGCCATTATTACTACCTATGTAGGCAGCTTCCGTGAAATAGACTTCGCCAGGTTCCAGACTAACTTCCTGATTCTGTTCCCCAATGGTGTGCTGGAAAGAGCCCCACAGTTCCATGTTTTGGTTACCCGTACAGACTCTACTGCACAGGCGGCTGCCTTCCAAAGAGAAATTATGAAAGAACACCCTACGGTATCCATCATAGATCTGGGGCTAGTACTGAAGACTGTCGAGAAAATTCTGGATCAGGTGTCTTTTGTGATACGGTTTATGGCCTTCATCAGTATTGCCACCGGGATACTGGTATTAATCAGCTCTGTAGTGATTTCTCGCTTTCAGCGAATTCAGGAAAGCGTACTCCTGAGAACCATTGGGGCAAATAAACGGCAAATACTGACCATTACTTTCAGAGAATACTTCTTACTAGGGCTGATAGCTACTTTTTGTGGATTCCTCATTTCCATAGTTGGCAGTTGGGCCTTGGCTTACTTTACCTTTGAGGTACCCTTCAGGCCGGATCTTCTACCGGTCTTCTTCACCATGTTGGGGATATGTACCATGGTAGTGGTGGTAGGCATGTTCAATATTAGAGGAATTCTATCCGAGCCTCCATTGGAAGTGCTGCGAAAAGAAGTGGCTTAACTATTCAAGCCAACTTTCTTTCCCTGGTACCCAAAGAGTCCCTGGGCGATAACGGCTTTAGCTACTTCATCAGGGACCATTCCTTCCCACATGTTCTTCCCCTCACGGATAAACTGAAGAACCTTATCAGAGGTGATATGTAGTACATCTTCATCTATGCCACGTATATCTTCCAGCTTATTATTGTCAAAAAGGTAAAGAAAGAGACTAAATAGCTCTTTAGGTAGCTGGAAATTGGCACAGGTGTATAGACTATCGCTTTTCAGTTCTCTGGCAGGATAGACGTACATCTTTATATTGGAACCAAAGAGGACGCCAAATGCTTCCAGAATACCTCCATTGAGATCTGTATAGTGCTTTTCTTCGAAAATATTCTCCAGGTTCTTTATGCCTAGAATGATCCCAATTTTTTTATTCCGGGTAAATTGGTTGAGGTAGGAAACCAACTTATAGTACTCGTGATAATTAGAAACCATCACATACTGGCCTAAAGATCCCAAAATATCTACCCTATCCAGGAAGTCCTGATCATCTATGGTACCATCAGAAGTCAGATTAGAAAGAGTCAGTTCCCAAAGGGTAACAATCTTGGCAGGGTCTACATCCTCCTCCTGCATAAACTGAGCCTTCCCAGAGGCCAACATATCCATATTGACATGGGTTACAGGTCGGAACCTTCCTCTCAGCATCAGAATATTCTTCTTATACAAGATCTCCGAGGGCTGAATATTCTTCCCATTAGGGCCAAACATGGCCGCATAGGACATTCCCTTTTTCACTAGCATAAGGCTCAATAGCCTATTATCTATATGTGAATGATCCGGACCGTCCAGCGAACACATGTCTATCTCTACTCTTCTGTTGGTCAGGTCCTCCATGAGGACATCCAGGAAGTGATCTGAACTGGTGGCAAAAAAGCAAGCCCAGAGTAGGTTCACGCCCAGTATCCCCATAGCATGCTGCTGATCTACTGCAGAATCGTCTTTGAGGATAACATGAAGAATACACTGATTGGGAGGTGTGTTGGGTTTAGACTGGTATTTAACGCCTATCCATCCATGGCCCTGATTTGTACGCTTAAAATTGAGGGTTTCCACTGTATCTGCTATGGCAAAGAAGCGGGTATCTTCTCTCCTTTGGGGTAGACGTTCAGGTAGGAGCTCATACTCCTTCTCTATCATGGTCATTAGCCTGGTCCTACTCACGTAGCGCTTTGTCTTTCCATAGATGGCATCACTAAAAGCCATGTCATAAGCTGACATGGTTTTCGCCACAGTACCAGAAGCACCACCAGCTTTAAAGAACTGTGCCGCTATCTCCTGCCCCGCACCAATTTCCGCGAATGAACCATAAATTTTATCATCAAGATTAAGTTGTAGGGCTTTCTCTTTTGTGGTAAGAGGTCTGGCTTTGTCCATGTGTTTGAGCTTAGCTTAAGCACTTAAATTATACAAAAAGTGGAAGCAATAGAAAGGGAAACCCTAGATTATCCTGACAATCTTAGTATGTTTAATCTTCAACTAACAATTCCCTTGATTATGAAGGCCTTTCTCCCATCCATCATCCTCACTATTTCCCTTATAGGGACCTTTAGCTGTCAAAAAAGTAACAGCTCAGCAGATTTAGTCATTTTTAATGGGACCATTTACACGGCTGAGTCTGATATGCCCCAAGTAGAAGCTGTAGCTGTAGCTGATGGAAAAATCCTGCAAGTAGGTAGTCAGGAAGAGCTTATGAAGCTAGTCGGTCCAAGTACCCAAAAACTGGACCTCAAAGGAAAAACCATGATCCCAGGTTTCATTGAAAGCCATGGGCACATCATGGGTTTGGGGTATGAGAAACTCAACCTGGACCTCAGATATGCAAAAAATTATCAGGAAATAGTAGATATGGTGGCTGAGGCCGTCAAGAAAACTCCTAAAGGTGAGTGGATTTTAGGAAGAGGTTGGCATCAGAGTAAGTGGGACCAGGACCCCCCGAAGGTGGTTACTGGTTACCAAACCCACGACTTACTGAGTGCCGTAAGTCCGGATCATCCTGTATGGTTAAGACACGCCAGTGGGCATGCTGCCTTTGCCAATGCAAAAGCCATGGAAATAGCAGGAATTACTTCAGCCTCTGAGTTTTCAGATGACGGAGAGATCATCAAAGATGAGAATGGCCAACCTACTGGTGTTTTTACAGAAGTGGCTGCCTCTCTCGTAGGCAAATACGTACCCGAGACTACTCCGGCTAAACATGCCAAGGCGCTGGAACTGGCCATAGAAGAGTGCCTCAAACACGGAATCACTTCCTTCCAGGATGCAGGTTCCGGCAATATGGACATAGACCTGTATGAGAAATTTAAGTCAGAGGACAAACTGGACATAAATCTTTGGACCATGCTACACGGGAGGGATAGTGTATTGCTGGATGGCTGGTATGGAAAAGGTCCCCAAATAGATCCTGATGGACACCTCACCGTAAGGGCCATCAAATTATATGCAGACGGTGCCCTCGGTTCCAGAGGTGCCTGGCTACTAGAGGCATATGAGGACAGATTAGACCACTTTGGTAATCGGGTAATGCCCCTGGAATACATTACTAAAGTTACTGAAGATGGGCTGGCCAATGGCTTCCAGGTATGTACACACGCCATAGGCGACCGCTCTAATCAGGAAATTCTCAATATCTATGAGGAAGCATTTGAAGAAGCAGGTAGATCAGGAGAAGAGGTGAGATTTAGGATAGAACATGCTCAGCACCTGGACCTGGCAGACATCCCCCGTTTTAATGATTTAGGGGTAATTGCTTCCATGCAGGGCATCCATATGGCATCAGATCGTCCATGGGCCATTTTTAGGCTAGGGAAACAAAGAATCATCAATGGGGCCTACGTTTGGCAGAAGCTACTACAGTCCGGCGCAAAAGTAATCAATGGGACGGATACGCCTGTAGAGCCAGTGAATCCTATCCCATGTTTCTATGCTTCTGTAACCAGAAAAACCATCAAGAAAGAGCCAGAGGGAGGCTATGAGGCTGATCAGAGAATGACACGTGAGCAGGCCCTTAGATCTTACACCCTGGATGCTGCCTACGGTGCCTTTGAAGAAAATATTAAGGGTTCTATCAAGGTAGGGAAGCTCGCAGATTTTACTATTCTTTCTCAAGATATCATGACGGTGCCAGATGACGCCATAATGGACACAAAAGTTCAGATGACTATTGTAAGAGGAGATAAGAAATATGAAGTCCCAAATAATCAACTAAGCATACGTTAATTTCATGGCGAAAATTTATCATCTGGCTACCTGCAACACCTGCCAGAGAATCATCAAAGAGTTAGCTCCTTCTGAAGAAGTAGTACTGAGAGAAATTAAGTCTGAACCTATTACCCTGGCAGAACTTGAGGAAATGCATGCTTTAGCAGGATCATATGAATCTTTGTTCAGCAGACGTGCTATGAAGTACAGAAGCATGGGCCTAAATGAAATGGAGCTAAGTGAAGCTGATTACAAAAAGTACATCCTGGAAGAATACACCTTCCTGAAAAGGCCTGTCATATTGGCTAATGGCCAAATTTTTATAGGAAATGCCAAGAAAGTGGTTCAGGCAGCTAAAGAAGCACTGAACGGCTAGTCATACACCCGCCTCCAACTGATGAGGTGAATGGAAGAAATAAAACTCCCTATTAACTGATAAATAATGGGGAGTTTCTTTTTACTAGTAAGGCTATTTACCTTCAAGTCATTACTCCCTCTACGGAGTTGAGAATATTCTATGAGAGGTTCTTTCACACTTAGGGTAATGGAAGAATTACTCCCTACATAATCTGGTAAGCCTGTATAAGAACGGATAAGTTTGGTAGAAAAGACCTGAGGATCCTGGTAGGTGTAATTCACCAGTTGGAAGGTGTCTCTTCTAAAGCTCATGGTCCAGCTGGTCTCCCACGGCATTTCTGAGGAGTCAGCCCTTGCGAGTATCCTCCTTTGCCCTATGGCAATCCTGATCCGGGTATTTTCCTTATTTCTGATCAGAAATAAAGTCCCCTCCGTATTGCCTAAAACATTCCCTAGAATTAACCAGCGAGAGGTGTCCGCCTCAGCCTTTCCTACAGGTTGAAAAATCACATTCTCTCTATGGTCATCAGCTATGAGCTTAATGTACTTGATAGTACTATCCTTTCTGATTTTAAGCTTTGTCTTGACAAAAGTGGGTTGGGAACTCAGTTGGCTATAAGGCCATATCACTAAACAGCACACAAAGAATAAAAAGCTATGTCTTCTTATAAATGCTTCTCTCATAGCTGCTCAGGAAGTAGTATTCGACAAATGGATAGCATCTCTTAAAGATGAGGTTAATCCCTCAATAGTAAAAACACATGCTGAAGAAATTTCCCCCTTATTAGCTATAACCAAACTGATATGAACAAGTATCTACTTTCTTTAATTAGTCTCATTTTTCTTGGAAATACCTACGCACAAGATCAAACCAACATCATTTTCATTCTAATAGATGACCAACGATATGACTTTCTGAGCTTCCTGGATCATCCCTGGATTGAGACACCTAACATAGATAAACTAGCTGCCAATTCTATTTATATGGATAAGGCTTATGTAACCACCTCTCTGTGTTCTCCCAGCAGGGCTTCTATCCTTACGGGACAGTACACACATATGCATAAGGTACTGGATAATGATACCCCTATCCCTGAGGATATGACTACCTTCCCTCAAGTTCTTCAAAAAGGAGGATATACTACCGCCTTCATAGGAAAATGGCATATGGGAGGATCAGATGATACAGCCAGAGAAGGGTTTGACCATTGGGTATCCTTTAAGGGTCAGGGCCCATATGAAAATCCAGACCTAAATATCAATGGGCAGGTTTCTACGATAAATGGATATACGCCAGATATACTCACTGACCAAGCTATCTCCTTTATGGCTAATAGAGAGAATGTAAGTACCCCTTTTTTCATGTACCTTTCTCATAAGTCTATCCATGAGGATTTTACCCCTGCTCCCAGACATGAGGGAGTGTATAAGGAAGTATCTATTCCTGAACCAGACCCTGAATTTGAACAAAATGGAAAGCCTGATTGGGTAAAACGTCAACGGAAAAGCTGGCATGGGGCAGAGAGAGATTATAACATCCTGGATTATGGCTCTTATCAGTCATTTTTCCAGAAATACAGTGAGTGCATGCTAGCTGTAGATGAAAGCGTAGGTAAAATTACAGATTACCTGGAAACAACTGGTCAACTAGAAGAAACCGTCATCATTTACTTTAGTGATAATGGCTATATGATGGGAGAACACGGCCTGATAGATAAAAGAGTAATGTATGAAGAAAGCATCAGGGTACCTGCTTTCCTGCATTGGCCGCAGAAGTTTCCTACTCCCAAGAGAAACGCAGACTTCTTTTTGAATGTGGACATTGGCCCAACCATTCTGGACATGGCTGGGATACAGGTACCTACAGAGATGCAAGGCAAGTCTATCTATCCACGTCTTCAAGGTCAGGATAGCAATTGGCGTACCTCCTTTGTATATGAGTATTTCAACGATCCTAATGCAGTGCAAACCCCAACTATGTTTGGGCTGAGAACGCAGAAGTATAGTTATGCTACCTATTATGGGGTTTGGGATTTGTTTGAGTTATATGATCTTGAGAATGATCCTTCCCAAAAAATGAATCTACTGGGAGACATAAACTATGGATGGGGCTATGGGAACTTTCTCAAATTTGTGCGATTACAGCAACCAGACATTTATCCCATAGTGGAGAGATTGGATAAGGAACTGGAACAGGAGTTAGCTGCTATTAACGCAAGCAGAACTCCCGTATGGAAAAATAAAAGAGGCCAGTAGGATGATGATCCTACTGGCACTCGTTTTTTTAGTTAATTGGGTATCAAGTTTACTTCCTGGCACCAACTAGTGCCTTTTCTTGCAAAACCAATTCTCCAGGTGCATTATCTACGATCCTGGCCCATCTTAGGATTCCTGTGATGGGGCTAATTCTTCTGAGAATGGTGTCGCCGGGTTCTTTGTTAAATACTACATGGGCTACTCTTCCCTCAATGGAATTCAGGGGAAGTTTTTCAGTACCCAGTTTAGCCGTAGAGCTACCCTTACGGGCTTTTCCACCATTTTCTTCTAGTAGTTTGATGGTTTCAGTAAAAGCAGCCCAAGGTAACAAGGACTCACTTTCTGGAAGATTATCTACATAGATACCTTCATCTGTAACCATACGTGCTGAAAAAATAGTCTTTCCTCTTTGGCTGGTGCGGAGCAAGGGAATCTGAGCAGGATTTCCAACTTGTTTAAAACGTTGGATGATCTTCTCTACTACGAAATCGTGCATATCGGATTACTCTTCAAATTTAGCTGTTAATCAGCAACCCCGCCTGTCCGATAGCTGAAATATCAGAATTAGGACGGTCTAGGATAAGGGCAGATATAGTTATGATTGAATAACTATTTATTAAACAAATTAAATAGTTCTTAAATTAAAATATGGGGATCAGGGCCGAATGCACTAAATTCAGCCTTGGATGTACGCTTTACTCGTTTGAATCGTCAGTATGCTTGTGTTAATGGTTCAAAAATGAGGGCGAATGAACCATACGGTTTAGTAGAAAAACTGTTATTTCATGTCCGTAAAGACACACTTCTTCCCAACTTGGGAATAAGTGGCCAGTGAAATACTTTAAAAAAGCCATCTTCCCTTATTGATAATCTACAATCCCTCCAAAAACCCTCTATGTGCCAGCTTGTACTGATAACCGTCAGTAAACAGCAGAGGCCACTCGGGATTTCCCCAAAAATCTATGAGCCAACTGTCACTATCTCTTAGTCCCCAAAAGGTGATCCCAAACTGAAGATCAGAAGGAATAGTCTGGAATACTTCTACTATTTCTTTCATTCTGGCTTCCTGAGCATCGGCTCTGGCAGTGGTTAAAGAAGTGATATCCCCATCAGGATTTACTCTGATATCCACTTCAGAAAAATGCACCTGCAAGCCTCTTTTCACCAGCTCATCTACAGCAGCCTGAATCCTAACTATCTCCGGGAAATTGTAGGTTATGTGCATTTGTAGCCCTACTCCATCTATGGGAATCCCTCTATCCTGAAAATCATCTATCATAGCCAGCATATTATCCAGCTTGGCCTGATCCCAAACAGTCCCATAGTCATTATAGAAAAGGAGCATGTTGGGATTAGCCTCACGGGCATACTGGAAACACTTAGCTACATAGTCTGGGCCCATTCTCTGGAGAAAGAGCGTTTCACGTGTACCGCCAGTGTCATTAAAAGCTTCATTCACCACATCCCAACTGGCTACATCTGTTCCATATTTATTCACCACCGTTTGGATGTAAGACTTCACGATTTCTTCAAATTCCTCATCCGTACCGGCAAACTCATTCAGCCAATCAGGAATAGACTGATGCCAAACCAGGGCATGCCCATGCACCCGCATCCCATTTCTTTTCGCGTAGTTCACCAATGCATCCGAAGGAGCCCAATTGTAGGCGGTAGGCCCGGTATGGATGATATTCTGTTTCATCTGATACTCTCCCGTAATGCTATTGAATTCCTTTTCCGTGGTCTGGGTATATGTTGGGAAATCCAGGTAGCGCACCTGGGTAGC
>JBCDBC010000023.1:0-14113 GCA_039184535.1 Bacteroidota bacterium
GAGATGATATCCTGGCTGATACGAATGGTGCCTATCGTGTGCTGGAAACCAGTCATCCTCCGGTCTATTACCTCCCGCCTACAGACTTAACTATGAATTTTCTGGTAGCTAACCCATCAAGCTCCTATTGTGAGTTTAAGGGAATGGCTGCTTACTATGACCTTTATTGGAACGGACAAATGGTTCCTAAAGTAGGCTGGTACTACCCTTCTCCTAATACTTCCTTTTCTCCCATAAAGAATTTTGTGGCCTTGTATGCCCATAAAGTGACAGCTTGCTTTGTGAATGATGAGCAGGTTCAGGCCCAGGAGGGAGACTTCTACGGAGGATGGATCACCTCTAAGATAGTAGGGCCTTTCAAAGGAGCGCCTGGCACCTGGGGTTGGTAGACATTTGATTCCCGGACCTGTGGTCATTAACTTGAAAGATAATGATAGCAGTAGAACAGCTAAGTAAGAGGTTCGGGGAGTTCACCGCAGTCAAGGGGGTTAGTTTTGAAGTACCTAAGGGAAAAAGAATGGTTTTGTTGGGAACCAGTGGCTCGGGAAAAACTACTACCCTCAAAATGCTTAACCGCATCATAGAACCCTCTTCCGGCCTCATCCACATCCACGATCGAAATATCCTGGATCAGTCTCCAGTGGAACTCAGGAGAAATATAGGCTACGTGATCCAGCGCATAGGCCTTTTCCCCCACTACACAGTAGCCCAAAACATCTCAGTAGTTCCCAGGCTGCTACATTGGGAGAAAGAAAAAACAAATGCTGAGATGGGGACCTTGCTGGAAAAACTGAGATTAGACCCAGATGAGGTCCTGCATAAATATCCCCACCAGCTTAGTGGAGGTCAACGTCAAAGGGTAGGACTTGCCAGAGCCCTTATCACTTCTCCAGAAATCCTTCTTATGGATGAGCCTTTTGGGGCCCTTGATCCTATTACACGGGAGTCTATTCGGAAGGAATTTCTTCAACTGGATGTGCTAAAGGACAAAACCATCGTCATGGTAACTCATGACCTGGAGGAGGCCTTTGAGTGGGGCCATCAAATCATGGTGATGGATAAAGGGAAATGTATTCAGTTAGGTACGCCCTCCGAACTTTTGTTCAAGCCCGCCAATGAATTCATTTTCGATTTCATGGAGCACCACAGGTTCCAACTGGAGCTGGTCGTAGTGAAAGTAAAAGACCTACTCCCTCACTTCCCTTTAGCTAAAGAAAAAACCATAGAGAATGACCTTACGCCTTCCGACAATATTCGGGATGTACTGAGGCTATTCTCCAGAAAAAATCAATCCCTTACTGTCCGCTCAGGAGAAGACGTATACTCCTTCTCTAAAATCCAGCTTTGGCAGGCTTTTCAGGAGTTTACCGGAAACCTCCAACACGTACCTTCATGAACCTTACCCTACTAGCCAATCTTCTGTCATCTTTGGGGGCTTATTTTCTGGAAAAACAGGAAGAGATTTACACCCAGTTAGCCACTCACCTTTGGCTTACCCTGGCTTCCCTCTTTTTGGCAGTCCTGATCTCTGTTCCTCTGGGTATTTGGATCAGTAGAAAAGAAAAGCTCGCCTCCATCGTACTGGGCTTCACTAATGTGCTACAAACCATCCCCAGCATTGCCTTACTGGGGTTCATGATTCCGCTTATGGGGATAGGCATAGCTCCGGCCATCACAGCCTTGTTTCTGTATGCCCTGCTACCCATCGTGAGAAATACCTACACAGGTATTACGGAGGTAGATGACAGCATCACAGAAGCTGCTAAAGGCATGGGCATGAGTCCCTCACAAATTCTGGGGAGAGTAGAATTACCACTGGCACTGCCTGTCATCTTTGCAGGTATACGTACCGCCACCGTCATCAATGTGGGAGTAGCTACGCTTGCCGCCTACATAGGAGCAGGAGGATTAGGAGAATTTATATTTGGAGGCATAGCCTTGAATGATAGCCAAATGATACTGGCAGGTGCTATACCGGCTGCCTTATTAGCTGTCTTACTGGACACTTTTTTAGGAAGAATTCAACTCCTGCCCATCAGGACGCTCTCTTATTTGGTGACCACAGTGATGATCATCATTCCAGTAGGGTTTGCGATCCAATTTTTTAGCGAACCCAAGGACCAGAAGTTTACCGCCGCCTTTGACCCAGAATTTATTGGGAGGCTGGATGGGTATCCTACTTTGCAAGAGACCTATGGGATGGATGTGAATGCCAAGAGCATGAACACCAATCTCATGTATGAGGCCATCTTTGATGGGAGGGTAGACCTGATTTCCGGCTACTCTACTGATGGGAGAATCAAAGCCTATGATTTAGCAGTATTAGCAGATGACAAGGCTGCTTTTCCACCTTATGATGCAGCTCCCATCGTACACAGAGGCGTATACGAACGTTTCCCGGAAGTGATCCCGGTTCTCAACCTAATGGGAGGTAGAATTTCTGATTCCACCATGATCCAGCTTAACTATCAGGCCGACCACCTGAAACGTGAACCGGACTCCATAGCTAATGCGTTTCTGATAGATCTTAAGCTGGTAGATAAGAATGGAAATGCCATCCCTGAAATTGCAGCCCAAATAGGAGGAGGGCTCTCCAACTCCAACGAGCCCTTCATCATAGGATCCAAGAACTTTACTGAGCAGTTTATTCTCATAGCCATCTTCAAACAGCTGGTAGAAACCTATACCTTAAGAACAGTGGACCTAAAGGCAGGGCTGGGAGGAACCAAAATCTGTTTTGAGGCCCTAAGAGCTGAGGAAATAGATATGTATCCTGCTTATACAGGGACAGGCTTTGGTGTGATGCTGGGAGGCGATAAGGCACTAAAAGATTCTCTTGGGGGTACTTCTCAGGATATTCTCAAGTATGTAGACGAGCAGTTCAATCAGCAGTTTAATGTTGACTGGCTGGAACCTTTAGGCTTTAATAATACCTATGCCATCATGATGAAGAAAGAGCTGGCTGAAAAGTATAAGCTGAAGACTCTTAGCGACTTTGTAAGGGTAGGAAAAAAGTAATTCTTCTCTTTACCTATAGGAGAATGCTTATGCTTGAACAATAGGTCGTCTACTTATCTTTCTCATAACAGGAACATACTAATATTTAGGGGAAATAATCGAACATGGATCACCCTCATACAGATATCATCATCATAGGTGGAGGTCTGACTGGCCTTAGCCTTGCCTATTTTCTTCAGGAAGCAGGGATTTCTGCTACCATACTGGAAGCTCGGGAACGCATAGGAGGAAGGATACAAACTTTGTATGAAGAAGGAAAGGCGCCACTGGAAATGGGGGCTACCTGGCTGGGAAAGAAGCATACGTCCCTCACCTCTTTACTGGAAGAGCTTAGTTTGGACACCTTCGAACAGTACCTGGGAGACAAAGCCATTTATGAGCCTATTTCTACCAGTCCGCCTCAGTTGGTCATTCTCCCGAAAAATGAAGAACCCAGTTACAGAATAGTAGGTGGAAGCAGTTCCCTTATCCAGACCTTATCCCAGAAGATTGAAGGGAAGCAGCAGCTACTAACTCAGCATACAGTCACCACACTCGAAGATCATGAGGACCATATTGAAGTGGTTACTCCAGCAAAAACCTTCACCGCAAAATATGTCATCTCAACCCTTCCCCCTTTTCTACTGGCAAAGACAATAGGATTTGAGCCAGCTCTCCCACAGGACCTATTGGGCATTATGCATAGCACACATACCTGGATGGGAGAATCCATTAAGGTAGCATTGACCTTTAAGAAACCCTTTTGGCGTGAGAAGGACCTAAGCGGGACCATCTTTAGCAATGTAGGCCCTATTCCGGAAATGTATGATCACTCAGACGTAGAGGACCAGGTATATGCTTTGTGTGGCTTTCTAAATGGGAATTATTTTTCTCTCACCAAGGAGGAAAGACTCTCTCTTATCCTGAATCAGCTACGAAAATACTTTGGGACAGAAGTGGAGAACTACCTCTCCTATGAAGAGGCTGTTTGGCGGAATGAGGAACTCACCTTTTCTCCATACGAAGAACATGTCCTTCCACACCAACATAATGGCCATCGCATTTATCAAACACCTATCTGGAAGAGAAAGCTCTTCATAGCAGGCACGGAAACGGCTGACACATTTCCGGGATATATGGATGGAGCCGTCAGCAGTGCTGAGTCAGTAGCGAAAGCTATACAAGCTCAATATCAACCCTCATGAACATAGGAAAAAGCATTGATCACTTGGTCTACGCTGTTCCTGATTTTCAGGAAGGACTGGATCAGATAGAAAACCTCCTGGGAGTACGTCCATCTAGCGGAGGGCAGCATCCCACGCAAGGCACCAAAAACGCCTTACTGAATCTGGGCGAGGGCTGTTACTTTGAAGTACTCGCCGTAGACGAGTCCAATACTGACATCCCTCCTCCCAGATGGATGGGCATAGATCTGATCCAGACACCTAAGCTTAGTAGGTGGTGTCTAAAGTCAGATCACTTACAAGACGATGCGGCCATTCTCAGCGAATATAAAGCTGACCTAGGGAAGGTCGTAGATGGTAAGCGAAGACTCGCGAATGGAGAAATGCTCAGCTGGGAATTAAGCTTACCCTTATCTGAGCCAAAGGTAGAAATAGCTCCATTCCTGATAGACTGGCGTAAGAGCACAGCCCATCCTACTGATAGTCTACCAGAAATATGTAAGCTGGAAAAGATGGAATTCTTCCATCCAGAACCAGATAAGTTAATGCTCGTATTCGAGGCTTTTCAATTGAAAGTAGAGATAAGAGAGTCAGATTATCCAGCTATTTCTGCCTGGATTCAGAGTCCTAATGGGCTGGTAAAACTGTGAGTTATATGTAAGGGATATTACTTCTCCCCAATTAGACCAACCATTTTGAAAAAAATGAGTATAAAGTGACAATAATTCCTATTTTCAAGGAATTGTTCTGACACTGGGGGAGACTGTTGTTCATGTAATATACCTTACTGAAATGAGGAATCGTTAGGTAAGTAGATATATATTTCTATCAACATCATGATATTCACCCATACTCAAACTGTCAGTTTGCTGGATAAATTCATCCAGGTAAGAAACCAAACCCTTCGCATCTGCCAACCTCTCAAGCCGGAAGATACTGTTGTTCAGCCCGTTGTGGATGTCAGTCCTCCTAAATGGCATATGGGCCATACTACCTGGTTTTTCGAGCAGTTTGTGCTTGCCACTTTTTATCCTGATTATCAGGTATATCACCCCAGATTTGCCTATCTCTTTAACAGCTATTATGAAGGAGCCGGAGAGCGTGTTAATAGGTCCTACCGTGGGAACATGACACGCCCTAGCGTAGACGATATTAGAGAATACAGGAAGTATGTAGACATACATATGCAGGAACTACTGGGAGAGCAAGACCTGCTTCCTGATCATGCGCTAGAGGTTATCCAATTAGGCCTTCAGCATGAACAGCAGCATCAGGAACTCCTGCTTTATGACATCAAGTACATTCTGGGACATAATCCTCTTTTCCCAGAATATATGAGCCCACCTGAAGCCCTCATGCAGCTGCAAACACCCGAGTTAGATGAGCAATATCTCCACATAGATGCTGATGTGTATGAAATTGGACACGAGGGTAACAGCTTTCACTTTGATAATGAAGAAGGACACCATAGAGTATTTCTGGAACCCGCCAAAGTGATGGACAGACTCATCACCAATGGAGAGTACATAGAATTCATTGAAGATGGAGGATATGAGAAATTCCAGTACTGGTTCCAGGAAGCTTGGCATTGGGTAAATGAAAATAAACTGGATTCTCCTTTCCACTGGTTTAAGATAGAAGGAGAATGGCATCAGTTTACCCTTTACGGACTGCAAAAGGTAGATCCTTATGCGCCTATGATACACGCCAGCTTCTATGAGGCAGATGCCTTCGCTAAGTGGAAAGGGAAGCGCCTCCCAACAGAGTTTGAATGGGAAGTGGCTTGTCATCTCCATTCTCCAGAAATCCCTCAAGAAGCCAATTTTGTGGAGTCAGGCATCTATCAGCCTGTACCTCGTCAAAAAGGAAACTATCAGTTTTACGGAGATGTATGGGAGTGGACCAATAGTGCCTACCTTCCCTATCCTAACTTCCAGGTGGTAGAAGGACCATTAGGAGAATACAACGGAAAATTTATGGTTAACCAGATGGTCTTGAGGGGAGGCTCATGCGCAACACCAAGAGATCATATCAGACTTACTTACAGGAACTTTTTCCATCCACATTTACAGTGGCTGTTTGCAGGAATACGGATAGCAGAAAATACCTGATCTTTTTTCAATTGCTCTAGTCCAAGTGAAGTATAAACACATAACACATGTCCAAGTCTAACGGTCAAGTACCGGATAACACCCTATTGTCCCAGTTTGAACAGGATGTACTTAATGGGCTTTCGGCTAGCCCCAAGTCTCTTTCTTCCAAGTACTTTTATGATGCCAGAGGGAGTGTCCTTTTTGAGCAGATCATGAGAATGCCGGAGTACTACCCTACTGACTGTGAGTTTGAGATTTTTGAAACTCATAAGCAGGCACTACTGGAAGAATTCTCTCAGTTTGGGACTCCCTTCCGTTTGATAGATTTTGGGGCTGGAGATGGACTGAAGACCAAGATACTCCTGGATCACTTTCTGGAGCAGGGTGTTAGTTTTAGCTATACCCCAGTAGATATTTCCGGAGATGCCTTACATCAGCTATGTGGAGAATTAGCTGTTTCTCACCCAGAACTGGACGTTAGCCCCATAGAAGGAGACTACTTTGTGGCACTGGATCAGTTAAATGAAACAGATAAACTGCCCAAGGTCATTATGTTCCTGGGGTCTAATATTGGGAATTTCCTGGAAGAGCAGGCTATTTACTTTCTCCGAAATCTCCAAAAAAGGATGAATGAGAAGGATACCCTGATGGTGGGCTTGGATCTGAAGAAGGATCCACAGGTAATCTTACATGCCTATAATGATGATAGTGGCATTACTAAGGAGTTTAACCTAAACCTTCTAAGAAGGCTCAATAGAGAGTTAGGGGCCAATTTTAATGTAGACCAATTCATCCATGCCCCTACCTACAACCCTATGACAGGGGAGACCAAGAGTTATCTGGTGAGTACCTGTGATCAAGAAGTGTATGTAGGGAAACTGGGCACTACTTTCCACTTTTTTGCCTGGGAAGCTATCTGGACAGAGCTGTCTCAGAAATATGATTTTGAGATGATACAGCACCTGGCAGATGAATCCGGTTTCAGGGTAGATAATCACTATCTGGATAAGCGAAATTACTTTGTGGATAGTATACTTCGTCCAGGATAGAGGTATTCCATCAAAAAAATTTTCATGAATTGATCTTTTCTTACAGAGACATTATTCTTTGTGGAAAAAGGTGTATATTTGGAAAAACGTTGCTCTAATACCCATTCACAATGATCAACTTGCTTCTGTTTCTAGCTGTGTGCTGGATTCTCACTTGCGTTCATATTGTTGACCGCAACTTTCCCAAAAACATTAAAGTCCAACTTCTTTTCATCCTGACTGTAACAGGCTGGGCTGGTATGTTGTACTACTGGATTTTTCCTCGTGTGGGAAAACCCAAATTTGAAGCTTCCAAGGAGGCTAAGTCTGCTATTTTATGTGTAGACATCGTTTAGCTTTGTCTATCAGTTTTTGCCAGAGGAAGGTTGGCTGAAAGCCACACCATTCTTATGCCAATGAGTGATACTATCAGGAAAATGGAGGAGATGTAAAGGAATGTCTGGCTACCCAGGTATTTGTACAAAAATCCGCCTGACAGTAAGCCTATAATACTAGCCAGACTTCCAGAGCTGGTAGCATATCCTTGTATGGCGCCCTGGTAGGTCTCTCCTGCTTCTGCTGCGAAGATAGACTGAAAGGAAGGCCACATAAGGCCGTTTCCCCATGCATATAAAAACCCTCCTAAAAAAAGATAGGAGGCGCTAAGCTGTGCTAGAAAAAAGAAGGAACACATTAGGATAAGGTTTCCTACTAAAAAAAGAGGAAGGTCCTTCACAAATTTATTCAACCAGCTAAGCACGGGTCCCTGAACGATTACCATGTTAAAGGCTAGAAAAGAGAAAAATACTCCTAACTGACTAACCTCCCAACCCACGGTCTCAGAAGCATGAACTGGAAAAATAGAGAAGAAGATATTAAAGCCCAAAAACATGATAAAATAGAGGACTATCAGGAGACAAATCTGGGGCATTCCCAAGATATCAGATAAGTATAAATGCTTATGCGCTTTTCCTTCATCCTCTTTCTTCTTTGATTCTGGAAGGCCCGTGTAGATGACAACTACTCCTAAAGTGGAGATCAGAATAGCTCCTAGCACAGGAAGCATTTCTTCCATTGAGGTAGATCCCAGTATTCCAGCCAAGGCAGGTCCCAACACAAAGCCCAGATTCCCAGCCATGCCCATCATCCCAAAGTTTGCCTTGCGATCCTCATCAGTAGAAATATCCGCCAGGTAGGCATTGGCCACTGAGATATTTCCTCCAGTCAGTCCATCTAATGCTCTGGCCAAGAATAGCAAGACAAGAGGTAAGGTTAGAACAGCACTCTCAGAGAAAGTCACTAACTCCGTAAGAGGTAACAGTAGAGCTACTGCAAAAATGACCCAAGCCAGAAGGGTTCCAGCCTGACTTAGAAGCAAAATTTTCCTCCTGCCATAGGTATCTGACCAGTTGCCAAGAATGGGAGCTCCTATTAACTGGAAGCAGGAGTAGGTAGCTAGTAGGAAGCCATACATCACGCCATCTCCCCCCAGCTTGGTAGTTAAAAAAATCAGGAAAGGCATGACCAGGGATATCCCCAGAAACCCAATAAACTGAACCAGTAAGATGGGGAAAAGAGGGCCCTTCAAAAAGCGAATGATGGCATTCATACTTTAGGTTAGGGGTATCTCGCAAATAGCTTATGCTCATAACACCAAGCCCATTTTTCTCCAGGTTCGGCTGAAATGACTACAGGGTGCCCTGTCTCCTCAAAGTGTTTGGTAGCATGTTTGTGAGGAGAAGAGTCGCAGCACAGCACCTTCCCACAAGTTTGGCAGACCCTAAGGTGGACCCATGTTCCTCCTATCTTCACGCATTCTTCGCACTCATACTTATCAGCGGGAATCGGTATAAGGTTGTCCAGATGCTCACAGGATTTTATAGGCATAATTTTGAGAGGTTAATTCGTCTAAAACAATTTCCATAGGGATGGATACTATGCTTCGTCGCCTTCCGCGGGACCTTCTTTTTTCATTCGCCAAAAAAGAAGGCAAAAACGCTGTGTCCCTCCAATGCATCCCACTTTCCCCCCACGACCCGTGGAGGAACGGCCAACCCCAATAAGATACATTAAAATACTAGGTTGGGTAGAAATACATGTTATTCTTCAGCCAGGTATTTATGAACAAAGCTGATGGCCATGGCACCCTCCCCTACTGCTGAGGCTACCCGGTTCATGGCTCCGGCTCTCACATCTCCTGCCGCAAAGATCCCAGGTACTGAGGTCTCCAGCATAAAGGGCTCTCTGTCTTTCTTCCAGTTTTTATGGAACTCATAATAGTTGAAAAGAGAACGGCCAGTTTCTATGAAACCTCTTTCGTTCTTAATGATGTTCTCCCCCATCCACTCTGTATAAGGCTTAGCCCCAATAAAAATGAAAAGGGCTTTAGCTTCAACTTCTCTGTGCTCTCCATTGGTCATGTCTTCCAGGGTCAGGTGAGTCAGTTGCTCATCCCCTCTGGCTTTCGTCACTTGAGAACGACCTAACACAGTGATATTATTGGTTCCATTAATCTGTTCTATGAGGTAGTGGGACATGCTGGAAGTAAGGTCAGGCTTCCTGATAAGGATATACACATGTCTGGCAAAGTTGGATAAGTACATGGCTCCCTGCCCGGCAGAATTCCCACCACCTACGATGTATACATCTGCGTTCTTACAAGCAGCTGCTTCCGTAGTGGCGGCACCGTAGTATACCCCTGCACCCGTAAAGTCATGAATTCCTTCTGCTTCCAGCCTTCTGTAGTCCACCCCTGTAGTTACTATTACTGCTTTGGCTCTGATTTCAGAACCATCTTTCAGGCTTACAATTTTATACTGGTCCTGCAGGGTAATGCCTGAAACTTCCTGAGGAGACAAAAACTCTGCTCCTAATCGGGAAGCCTGAGAAGTGGCTCTCCTGGTAAGCTCAGCCCCACTCAACCCTTTAGGAAAACCCAGATAGTTCTCTATTCGGGAACTGGTTCCCGCCTGTCCGCCGGGGGCTCTTCTTTCTACTACCAGCGTATTCAACCCTTCTGATCCCCCATACACACCAGCTGCCAGTCCTGAGGGTCCGGCACCTATGATGACTACGTCATACATGGGCTCACTTGCATGACTGGAAAGCCCTACTTTTTCCCCAATTTCATTCACGCTGGGCTGGGTAAGCATGCTCCCATCCTCAAATACGATAAGGGGAAGATCCTTATGAGGAATATTATTCAAGTCTGCTACCTCTCTGGCGCGTTCATCCGTTTCTATGTCCAGGAATCTGTAAGGAATCAGGTTCCCACTCAGAAAGTCTTTCACCGTGTGAGAAAGTGGAGACCACTGATAGCCCACAATTCTAATTCCGGCAAAGTCTGGTTTATAGGAAGACTGCCATTCTTCCAGCAAATCATCTATTACGGGGTATAGTTTCTCTTCTGGGGGATCCCATGGCTTCATGAAATAATAGTCTAGCTGGACATCATTGATGGCCTTGATAGCAGCATCCGTATCCGAATATGCTGTGAGAAGGGTAGACTTAGCTTTAGGGTATAATTGCTTTGCCTTGGCCAGAAATTCCACTCCTAACATTTCCGGCATTCTCTGATCAGATAGAAAAAGGGCGATTACTTCTGACTTCTTCTTGAGTTCCTCCAGTGCTTCCAGCGCCTCATTAGCTGAATTAGTTGAAAGGACTTTAAACTCTTTCCTATACTTTTTCCGCACATCTCTGGTAATGGCTTTCAGTACCTGCGGGTCGTCATCTACAATAACAATATGTGGCGTTTTCATATGTAGGGGTCAAATTGCCTGTTAAGCATTAATGGCCGGGAAGCAAGCTAAAAATTCTGTTCTCCCAGGCTCCGAATGTACCTGAATATCTCCGTTATGGTTATCTACTATTCTTTTTACTATGTCTAGTCCCATACCTGTTCCACTTCCTTGTTTCTTGGTAGTGAAGAAAGGCTCGAAAATCCGTGTTACGATCTCTTCAGGTATACCGGGACCATTATCCACTATGCTGATCTGGACAAACTCCCTTACCTGTTTGGTCTCTACAAATAACTTCCCTCCCGGCTCCATGGCATCTATGGCGTTGTCTATGATGTTGGTCCACACCTGATTCAGTTCTCCCGGGAAAGCATTAATGGGCGGCAGGTTATCTGCCAGGTGGATATCTACCTCAATCTGCTTTTTCTTGAACTTATGTGCCAGTATGCCCAGCGTACTCTTCAAGCCTTCTTCCACCTCTACTGACTGCATGGCCTTAGACCTGTCCATATGAGAATAGGACTTAATAGTCCCCACCAAATCGGCTATTCTCCCGGAGGCCTCCTGAATATCTTTTACCAGCCTTTTAGAACTCATCATGTGGTCCAGCCAGTCCAGCATTCCTTTCAGCTTCTCTTCCGGTAGCTGATCCCGTATTTCGTCCAGCTCTTCTGCCTTGATTCCCATTTCCAGGAAGGATTCTGCGGCCTCATAGGGATTCTCTACATCTACCTCCTCCAGCCAATCTACTAGTTCATCTTCCAGGCTATTCCGCTCCATGAGGGTCATACTCATGCTCTGGTGTTCTGCCTTTTTGCTAGCCAGAAAGGTCATCATAATCTGCATCTCCTCAGCACTCGGCGGATTATCCAGCATCTTTTGAACCATGACCGGCAATCCTGCCAGTTTTCCATACAAGTCCTGAGAAGTTCTCTTAATAGCTGAGGCGGGATTATTCAGTTCGTGCGCTAGACCTGCAGAAAGCTTTCCTAAGGCGGCTAATTTTGTTTGTTGATTCTGCGCCCTGGAAGCAGTTCTTACTCTATCCAGCATAATCTCCACCAGCACCTGCGTCACCGCTGGATGCTCATAAGAGAGGTCTCTGAAATGTTCTTTATGGAGAAAGAATACCAGACCGGGTTTAGTCATGAGGGCTGTAGCGGTAGAATTCTTCAGCCTGGAATAAGGGAGAATTCCATTGATATCTCCTGCAGTGATGACAAAGACAGGTCTTTCCACCCCTTTTCCATCTACGTCTGCCATTACCTGAATCTTTCCTGAAATCAGCCCAAACATATTCACAGCTTCCTCCCCTGTCTTGAACAGGTAGTCATCCACTTCCAGCTCGCGGAAATACCCCTTGGAAGCTAGCCACTCTAGGGCTTCATCAGTCAGGTTTTTAAAAGCATGGATAGACCTAAGTTGCTGATGATCAATTACAAGCTCTTTCATGACTTTATTTGATTTTGACCAAATAATACATTTATCTCTGCTATTCCTTTAATATAGATTCATCCTTCTGAGAAAATAAAGGGTAGAAGTACTCCATTAAAGATATGACTCCCAAAGAAGCCAATACTACCAACCCTTTCACCAAAAATAATCCCCAACTATCAAGTGCACCTCCCAATTGCTCATTCAGCACAAAGCCTAAAAGGGCTGTACCCAGGTATACAATCAACCTCCCAATTTTATAAGGAATGGGATAATGCTTTTGTCCTATGGCATATACCATGATGCTCATCACCACATAGCAAATCAGGGTAGCCCATGCACTGGCCATATACCCATACGTGGGGATCCCAAAGTAGTTAATAAGAATAGTGATGAGGGCACCGGTACCTGTGAACCAAATGGCCATCCGGGTTTGTTTGGTGATCTTAAACCAGATGGACATATTAATATACGCCCCATTGAAGACATATGCCAACAGTAAAATAGGTATGACGACTATGCCAGACCAATATGCTTCATTCACAAAAGTCTTAGTCCCCATGCCTAGCACATTAGGAATCCCAAAGAAGTTAAAGGAGACAATCTCAAAGCGGAAACTTCCTACCAGGAGGAAGCCCGTCAGTGAGGCAATGATGAAATAGTGAAAGATCCTGGCAAAGGTTTGAGGAGAATTTTTCTCCCCTGCCTGTTTAAAAAAGAAAGGTTCTACTGCGTAGCGAAACGCCTGCGTAGCCAAGTAAATCAGACCTGCGACTTTATAACTGGCACCATAGACGCCCACCATTTCCGTCCCTGTCAGGAATTCTCCCTGAAAGTCTTTAGCTTCATCTCCCCACCATCTGGGCATCATAAATCGGTCGAGGGTTTCATTCATGATTCCTGCAAAGCCTGCTATCATGATAAAGAAAGCATAGTCCACCATTTCTCTCAGGAGTGCCACATTAGGCTTAAGGGAAGAAGGCAGGTTCCCCCACAAAGCCATCAGAAACTTGAAGAAGGAAGCTACCAGATTAGCGACGAACACATACATGATCCCCAACTCCAAAAAGTAAATGAAAACCAGGTTCAGGATAATGGTTATGCTGATGTTGATGATATTAATAGCTGCAAAGCGCATCACCTTCTCCTCATACCTAAGCTTAGCCATAGGTAAGGCTGCCAAGGCATCTATCCCGATGATCCCCATCAATAAAAATATGAGCCGCCCGTGTCCCTCATAGCCCATAGCTGAAGCTACATTCTCATGAAACAGTAGGCCTACCAATAAGAATGTACCCACCAGTACCAAAATCCAGAAGAAGGCCTGATTGTAGACTTTTTTAGGGTCTTTATTGTCCTGAAGAAAACGGAAGAAGGTGGTCTCCATCCCAAAGGTGAGCACCACATTTGCGAATGCCACTCCTGCATAAAGGTTGGTATAGATCCCGTAGACGCCTTTGGGGAAGACATCCGTGTAGAAGGGTGTGAAGAAGAGGTTGAGCAGACGGGAAATGATGGTACTCAAGCCATAAATGACTGTTTGTCCAGCAAGTTTTTTCACACCCTTCTACACGGATGTCTTCCCCAAAGGCGTCTACGGGATCTATACCAACCTTTATGCAGGAGTGGCATTCGCA
>JBCDBC010000024.1:0-13976 GCA_039184535.1 Bacteroidota bacterium
AGACATAGCAGAAGAAATAGGCATGGACATCTCTACAGTCAGCCGGGTAGCTAATAGCAAGTATGTGCAGACAGACTTTGGCATTTATCCCCTCAAATTCTTCTTTACAGAAGGAATAGAGACAGAGGATGGAATGGTATCTAATAGGGAGGTAAAGAGTGCCTTACAGGAAATCATTGATGGAGAAAGTAAAAGAAAACCTCTTTCTGATGATAAGATTGCAGCCATGCTGAAGGAGAAGGGCTACAATATTGCCCGTAGAACCGTGGCCAAATATCGTGAGCAGTTAGGTGTCCCCGTTGCCAGACTTCGCAAAGAAGTGTAAATCCTTATTCATATGAGCCCGCTCTTCAAAAAACTTAACTGGAAGAATCATACTCCCATTTTAATAGGTCATGCACCAGATAGTTTCCAGGAAGAAATAGAGCAGATAGCCTCCATGACTGACGTTCATACAGAGATTCAGTCTGACATCCAATATCCTTTTTTACTTGTCTTTGCAGAGAAGCTAGCAGATTTACATACAAAAATAGAGTCTATCAAAGATTCATGTCAAGGGGACGTAGTTTTGTGGTTTGCCTATCCCAAGAAATCCTCTAAAAAATACGTGTCAGATATTACTAGAGATAATGGATGGCTTCCCTTGGGAGAAATGGGATTTGAAGGGGTAAGACAGGTAGCTATAGACGTAGATTGGTCTGCCTTACGTTTCCGCCATGTAGATTACATCAAAAGCATGAAGCGAGACAACAGCTGGGCCATGAGTGAGAAAGGGAAGAAGAGGACTCAAAAATAACCTACCCATACCATTATGCCTAAATACGGTTTACACGGAAAGCTCCAGGCCCTCTCCGGTAAAGGAGAAGAACTGAGCCGCATCCTTTTAGAGGCATCCCAATTAGTTTCTACAGCTAAGGGCTGTCATCTTTATCTGGTGAGTACGGATGCTCATGATTCTGATGCTGTCTGGGTTACGGAAGTATGGGATTCTCGGGAAGACCATGATCACTCTTTAAGCATTCCCGGAGTAAGAGAATTGATAGGACAGGCTATGCCTATTTTGGCTGGGAGACCTGAAAAAGGGCAAGTGTTAACTGTACTGGGAGGAGCCGGAATACCTGCCTCATGAAGACCATGACATCATTTTCTATTTACGTCATCCTGATAGTTTCCCAATTTTTTGGGGGAATATCTTGTACCCAGAGCTTGGAGAATGATCCATGTGCCGCCAGGATTCACTATAAAGGTATTTTAGGAGAGGATGATATTGAGGTAGATAGCTTGCTTAGGCAGGTGGATTCTTCAGAAGTTGAGGAAGTCTCTAAGTATTGGGACACTTTCAATCTAAAAAGTGATTCTATCTGGGAGGAGAGTCGCTTCATGCATAGGTCTAATAGAGAGCTAAGGGTAGTAGCTCATATGGCTGAAGGCGATATCCATTATGGTGCTATCTTTCTGCCAAGAGGCTATACCAAGAATGCGACCTATCCCGTCCTCCTTTTTGCACCAGGGCTTAATCAGGTAAGTCCGGCTGTTGATATTAATAAGCACTCCACCATTCCGTCATTGAGTAGGAAGTTGTCCTCTTACATAATTGTAGTCCCTTCCTACAGGGGACAATCCTTAATTGTGGATGATAGAAGCTATTGCTCTGATGGATTCTTTGGAGACGCATTTGATGGAGCTACGGATGACGCCCTAAGATTACTGGAAGTTGCGTTAGAAACAGTGGAGGGTGCTGACCCTACCCAGGTAGCTGTCTATGGAATTAGCCGAGGAGGTACTGTTTCTCTCTTAGCTGCCTCCAGAGATAAGCGTATTAAGGCCGCCATTTCCCAGGCGGGGCCAGTAGACTTTCTGAGAAGAGATGTATTTGACCGCTATAACCTCCAGTACAGATATCAATTCTTAAATGGAAAAGCCACCTTTGAAGAAAGGAGAAAGCATATCCTACGTAGTTCTCCTTTAAACTTCATTTCTGGCTTTGAGGGAAGTTTATTGATTCTCCACGGAAACCGAGATGATGTCGTGCCCATGTGGAATCCAGAAGAAGTACTTCAGAAACGTGAATCAGATCCATTCACCTTCCATGAGTACCGGGAGGGAGGCCATAATTTTGATGCTATAGATAAAGTGAAAGAGTGGCTGAAGGAACACTTGTAATTCAAGATCACTTTGCGCCTTTGCGTCTTGGCGTGCAGTAGGTAATTCACGCAAAGTCGCTAAGACGCCAAGAAAAGTAGTTTCACAACCTCCTTCTTAAGACCTCTTCCTTTTCTTCCTGAGAAAACTGCACAGGATGGTTTTTCATAGCTGTTGCCGAGGAAATGTCCGTAATCATTTCTTTGGTTAAGCCATAAGAACTTAGGTTAGGTAAGGATAACTTTTCCGTCCACTCCTGAATAAGTTCAATCAAGGCCTTAGCGTAATCTACTTGCTGATAAGCTTTTTCTCCCAGGAATAACTTACCCACTCGGGCATATTTCCCCATGGCTATAGGCGCAGGTGATCCCGAAAGGATTTTCTCCAGGGTCATTTCATTGACTACGCCCATAAGGGTGCCACAAAGGGCGCCATGAGGGATGTCAATTTTTCCTCCTACAGAGGAGGCATAGCCATGCACCAAGCCTAAGCCGGCATTTGCCAGGCAAACCCCGGATAAATAGGCTGCATAGGCCATATGGCTTCTGGCTGACAGATTACTTCCCTCCGAAACTGCGGCTAGCAAGCCTTCCTTTATATGAGAAAGTCCTTCATAGGCCAGTGCATCTGTGAAAGGAGAAGCCTTTACGGAGAGGTAAGCTTCTAACAACTGGGTGAAGGCATCCATCCCTGCAGCAGCAGTTACCTGTGGGGAAGCAGAAAGGGTAAGCGCTGGATCTATCAAGGCTACTTCCGGGACATAGGCATCATGGCGAAGGGATTTTTTATAGCCTGTAGGACCTACTTCTGAGAGAACCGCATTTTTAGTGGCCTCGCTACCCGTACCTGCCGTAGTGGGAACAGCGATGAAAGGAATTTTCACAGAACAAGGCTTCATATCCCCTACGCCTTCCAGATAGGATTTTGTGGGATGATTATGGCAGAGCATGGCACTTACCGCCTTCCCTGCATCCAGGACACTTCCACCTCCTATGGCAATAACCACCTTGGAATTCTTATCCTTATTTCTGCTGACTATTTCATCTATCCATAGCGGAGAAGGTTCCCCACCAATCACTTCATGAGAATGAGAAATTCCTGCTGCTTTAAACTGAGCTTGTACTTCACCCCAAACCTGCTGACCAGTAAAAGAACTTTTCCCGGTAAGAATGAGGCAGGCTGTTCCGTATGGCTTCACCAATTCTGGTAAGCGAGAAATACTTCCTGCCCCGAAAATCAGTTGGGGTAGGGCAGCGTGTTGGAAGGTGTCTACCATAGGTCCGGATCTTTAGGAGCTATGATGCTATGTCTGACACCCTTTCTCTTTTGGGCCATCATATCATTGACTGTTTCTCTCCAGGTCAGGTAATGTTCCGTTTGTTTGTGAGCAGCTACAGCTTCCTCATCTTTGAATACTTCATACAAAAGGAAGCAGTCAGGCTGATCATCTTGCTGAAGAAAGTCAAATCGGATATTTCCCAGCTCTTTTATGGTTCCCAAGTGATTGAGCATGGTAGCCTGTTTAAATTCTTCTATGCTCTCAGGCTTTACATAAATGTATACACAGGTTGCAATCATGATTTAACATTTTGAGCCTTAAGATCAGTAGTCTTCACTTGAAAACATAAAAGATTTTGGGAGAAAGGTTTCTTCTTTGGGAGTAAAGTCCTGTTTTTCTCCTTAGCTTCAGATTGCGACCAACTTGAATCTATTGTATATTCTCGAAGAAGAACCCTCTAACACACAGTCCATGTCTACTATTCGCATATCGGTCCTGGCAGTTCTCATTATGTTGGGAGCCTGCAATCCAGTACCGGAAGCACTCCCTGAGCAGAAGAAAATTATACCGGAACCCCAGTATACCCTTACAAAAGATCAAACACACGCTAAGTTTAGCAGTACGATAGCGCCTGTACTTACAGTTCCTTCCGGAGCAGTCATAGAAGCTTTTACGGAAGAGGCCAGTGATGGTCAGTTATTGCCGGAAGCTACCATAGAAGATCTGCTGAATATCAGTTTTGACCCTATACATCCGCTGACAGGTCCTGTATTTGTGGAGGGGGCAGAACCTGGAGATGTATTAGCTGTTACGCTTCATAAAATTGATCTGATGGACTATGGTTGGAACGCTATTCTGCCTGGATTTGGGTTTTTAGCTTCAGATTTTGATGAAGCATATATCAAAACTTACGAGTTTGATTCTACCTCCACTCATGTCCAATTCAATGAGAATATACGTGTTCCTCTGAAACCTTTCCCGGGTGTGATGGGCGTAGCCCCGACTACAGAAGAAATGCTAAATACCATTCCACCACGAGCCAACGGAGGGAATATGGATGATCCCAATATGGTAGAAGGGACCACAGTTTACTTCCCTGTCTTTGTAGAAGGAGCCTTATTCTCCATAGGAGATGCACACGCCGCTCAGGGCCTGGGAGAAGTGTGCGGAACAGGTCTGGAGTCCCGAACTAGGATCATCTATGAAGTTGAAGTGCTCAAGAATAAATCTATCAAGGAACCACAATATGAAACAGAGGAGTACTATGCGGTTACTGCATTCGGGGAGACCCTGGATGAGGCAGCGAAGAAAGCAGTCAGATATATGATAGACTACCTGGAAACGGAAAGAGGACTTAGTAGAATGGAGGCTTATGCACTCTGTTCTTTAGCTGGAGATCTCAAGATAGCAGAAGTGGTAGATGTACCTCATATGTTGGTAAGCATGCATATGTCAAAAGAAACACTTGGAATTTAATGGACACTCATAACCCCAAATCGATACAATATGAAAACTCAAATGTTCACCCTCATCATAGGTGTATGCCTAAGCTTACAGGCATGTGCACAACCTGTGCCTGACAAGGAAAAGCAGATCAGTACTGCGGTCATGGCTGCTCCTGAATATATGCGTACGGGAGCAACAGTACTTGGCTATGATGCCAAAGGGGAACTGATAACTCTTAGAGAAGGAACTAATTCCCAAGTATGTGTGGCAGATGATCCCAATAGAGAGGGCTTCCAGGCAGTTTGTTATCACAAAGACCTGGTTCCTTTTATGGAGAGAGGTAGGGCGCTACGTGCTGAAGGCAAAAATCCGAAAGAAATTTTTGATACACGTGAAGTAGAAGCTAAGGACGGTACCCTCCAAATGCCGGAACAGCCCAGTACACTTCATCTGCTCGAAGGGAAGGAAGTAAGCTGGAATACTGAAGAAGGGACCTTGGATGGCGCACGCTACAGATATGTAGTGTACATTCCCTTTGCTACGGCAGAGAGTACTGGATTACCCACCAGCCCTATAGTCCCAGGAGCCCCCTGGATTATGGACCCTGGTACGCATAGAGCACATATTATGATTACTCCTCCTGCAGTTCCAGAGACGGAATAATCATATTAAAATATAAAAGTCAGAGGCGGCCAATGGCCGCCTCTTTAGTTTGCATGTCGAGTTTAAGGGATAATAGGTATTTACTTAATCTACATACAGCTCAAACTCTACCCTCCTGTTTTGTGCTCTTCCAGCAGAAGTATTATTAGAAGCTACAGGATTAATTTCTCCAAATCCGTCTGATACCATGCGGCTTGCAGCTACTGTTTTTCCGATAAGGTAGTTCTTACAAGACCGGGCTCTACGCTTAGAAAGTTCCAGGTTTTTCTGATCATCTCCTGAAGAGTCAGTGTAACCGGAGATTCTCAATTTGTATTGAGGATAGTCCTTCATAATCTGAGCCACCTCGTTTAATACATTGTAGGATCTGCTTAGCAGTTTATCACTTCCAGAGGCAAAACGTACAGAGCGAGTGGCTAAATCTAACTTCTGCTGTACTTCTTCCTCAATTTCAGGGCAGCCTTTCAACGCTTCTACCCCTGCCTCTTCTGGACATCTGTCATCTAAGTCTCTGATTCCGTCCCCATCTGAATCTACACAACCATTAAATTCTGCTAATCCGGCTACTTCAGGACAGTCATCATCGGGATCTGCTACTCCATCTCCATCAGTGTCTGGACATCCTTTCAGACTTATCAGCCCAGCAACATCAGGACAAGCATCTTCCCTGTCTCTTACGCCATCTCCATCTGCATCAGGGCAACCTGATAGTTCTTTAAGTCCTGCAACATTCGGGCAGGCATCATCACTGTCTTTAATACCATCTCCATCAGTATCCGGACATCCCAGGAATGCTTCAATACCGGCTACATCAGGACAAAGATCTTCCTTATCTGTGATGCCATCTCCATCTGAATCAGGACATCCTTGAATAGTTCCGGGTGTGTCAGGGCAAACATCCATATTGTCTGCTACCCCATCTCCATCCCTGTCAGGACAGCCCTGAGTAGCTGCAGTACCTGCTACATATGGGCAAGCATCCTCTACATCTACGATGCCATCTTTATCTGAGTCTTTGTTCTTTCCAGCTCCCAGGCGAGCAATGAATCCTCCATTAAGGCTCATATAATCTGTAGCATCTGAAATGCTGGGCTTATAAGTTGCATTCAAGTCCAAAGAAAGAGTCTGGTCAAGCCTGAATCTAATTCCTGCACCTAGTGGTACATGGTAGTTCATATCTATATCACTAAAATCTAGGAAGTTCCCTCCTATACCTGCTTGAAGATAGGGCGCAAACCAATAGTCTTCCTTGATCATGTAACCGTTATCCAACCTATATTGGAGTAAGAGGTCAAGGTCAGATACATCATCTGCATCTCTTTGATTAGCATTTTTAAAGGAGATTCCGGAGCTAAGCGCTAAGTTAAATGATGAATTAAGGGACCTAGCAACCTGTAACTGAATAGCTAAGCCATTGTCCTTATTTTTGAAATCACCAAGGGGGACATCTGTCGCATCTCTTAGTGAAGCGCCACCAACACCTATGGCCCATGGTTGAGAGGTAGTCTGTGCCTGTAGCCCCACGCACATACCTAGGAACAGTACAAGAGTAAGGGTAAAGTATTTCATAATTTGAAATAAAAAATGTTTTTCGGATAATATGGTTTTAGGTAATGTATGAATTATCTGATTAGTAGAAAATGTCAAATACCATATACTATATATCCGTTTTGATAGGAGAATAGATCAAAAGTCACAAAAACAAAAAAACCTGCGAGTAGAGTTCGCAGGTTTTTGGAGATCTCAAAAATGCCAAAATTTAATAGGCGTCTATTCGCCAAATCTCTTTGATGGGGGCTCCTTTACTACTGAAACCTGAGTGTGTCCAGGCCTCTCCTTCTACTGACCCATCAAATTCCAGACTCATACCCACACGGCTACTGTCCCTTGAGAAAAACTCTATATTTTCTGTATACTTGCCATTTTCAAAGGTATAGGTTCCTCCACCTGTTCCCCTAAATTGTTTGGTCTCAGGATTAATGGCCGCCCATTGGAAGCGGGTTCCAGATAAGATTTTCAGGGTTTTACGTGGACCTGGACGCATAGCGCTCATTTTTCCCTCACGCATTCTCTCACTTATACGCCAGTTTCCACTTAAGGGGGTATCTCCATAATCCAGTCTTTTTAGAAGAAGACTCACTTTTTCTCCCCTTTTATCCTCACCTTCCATTAGCATAGTTTCATCTTCCCCTGCGGTGAGAGAAAGGGTATAGGTTTTTCCCACTTCAGAAGTGTCGCTGGTATGGTATTCTATGGTAATCGTAAAGGAGTTATCATTCACTTTATAGTAACCACCTGAAGCTTCTATGAACTGTTTTTTCTCCAAGTCATAAATGGAATACATGCCATAGCCCGAGGCAAAAATATAACTGATATCTACCGAGACCGCTTCTCCGTTTACTTCTATGGTTTTCCAGGCACCTGTTAGTGCATCAGAAGCGGTAGGCCTCATAGGAAGAAATGCCATTGCACAGATACCTATGAGTAATAAGAATAGGTTAATTTTCTTCATTAGGTGGATGTTAGGTTATACAATTTGAGCTTTTTTATGTAGTGCGTTATGCAGAAAGTGGTGGAGAGTAAACGTCTGCTCAGCTCCTACTTTTTGTCCCATCTGAGCGGTCAGGTATAAGATTAACGCAATTCCTGCCAATCCAGGAATTACCCATAAGATAGGTGCTTCCATGCCCAGACTTAATCTTGAGCTTCCTATCAGCGCAGCGAATAGAGCCAGAATCCCTACCGAAGCATAGCCAAACAAAAACAGGCTCCATACATTGGGAGCTGGGCCATAGAGACCTCTAATAAGTGTGCCCCAGGCATGTTCTTCCAGGCTAAGTGATAAGCGGGGAGACCAATAATGTTGCTGATCCTGATGGATACGCAGAAAGATATGCCCGGGGATCATAGACCCCACTATCGGGTCCTCTTCCTCATCTAGCTTGTCCTGAATGAATGCCTGTATCTCTTCAGGCGTATGAGGAGACTTCATCTGGAAGCGGGGACGTAACCTGAAACTGCTCATGTTAATCGCTTATTGGTATTACTTAAATATACCTATTCTCCCAAAAGCATTCAATACAGATTATTTCCCAGAATACTGATCACTCAGATCCAGAATTTCAATATTTCTGAACTGGACGGGATGACTTTCACTTTGAAGAGAAATATAGCCGCTTCCCAGTAGCTCTCCGTCTGGTTTCATCTCAGGATCAAATCCATTCACCACGCCTCCACCTATTTGGGGGAGGGTATAGGTGAGCACCGTGTCTCCCTCCACTATATGTCTGATGAGAGAATCCCCATATACCTCCACATACACATTAACCCACTGGTCTCCACGGTAGGTTTGGGAAGAGGAAGGTAAGCAGTGATCGGTCAGAAGTGTATCGGCCATATGCACATGTGTACCTGGTGTACAAAGATTAGCTGTGGGTCTATCTCCCTCTTCCGCGCCTCCTAATAGCTGTACTTCTATGCTAATGGGGAAGTCCTGGTCTTTTAGCATACTCTCCGGCGACTGACAGTGGACCATTATCCCACTGTTCCTGTATGCCCAACCTTCTCCTTCTTCAGCCTGATCCCCAAAGAAGCGGTATTGCATGCGGAAGTGGTAGTGAGAATAAGGCTGCTCATAAAAGATGTGACCATAGCGGGTATTAAAAGGGCCGTAACCATCATAGCCTACTGTCATAGCGCTGTCCTGGACACTGAAAGTATTCTCGTAATTATCATTCAACTCGTAATTTCTGATCTTGGGGATCCATCCGCTTAGGTCTTCTCCGTTAAAAAGAGATACCCACTCTGGACTTGGCTGGGCTTCCTCCGCTTGCTGATTTTGTTCTGGTTGACAAGCTAGGATCAGAATGAGGACTATTGATGGTAGTAAGTAGCGTGTGTTCATCTTATAGGGTCAATTTAGGTGTTTTTGCCTGGGTAGAAGCTAACCAATCTGCTAGCAAGCTTTCCAACTCCTCTACAATTTCGGGATGTTCGCTTGATAGTTCATGATTCTCCGAAAGGTCATTCTCAAGGTCATATAATTCAACTGATTCTTCCTCGTAGAATTTAATCATTTTCCACTTCCCCTTCCTCACTATGCTGTAAGGCCCTACCTGCTTGTACCTGTAATGAGGAAAATGCCAGAATAAGGTTTCCCTATTTAAGCTTTCTTGCTTAGGCTGCTGTAGGTGAGAGACCAGAGAAACTCCATCCACTTCCTGTAATGGTTGGGATTGGGTTACCTCTGCCAGAGTTGGGAAGACATCTATGCCCATCACAGGTACATCTGAGGATAGATTGGTGGGGACAGCAGCCGGCCATGAAACAATGAATGGGACGCGCACCCCTCCTTCATAAGGAAATCCTTTGCCTGATCTGAGCGGGGTATTGTTGGTGGGATTTCCGTTTCTGTCCAATCCGCCATTATCAGAAGTGAAGATGATAAGGGTATTCTCACGTAAGCCGTTTTCTTCTAATGCTTGTAGGATACTCCCCATGGCATCATCTACTGAGTGTACCATGGCAGCATATTCGGCTGTTCCCAGGCTGTCTGCAGTTGCCTCATAAAGAGCCGTCAATGAATCCTTGGCCTGTATAGGGGTGTGCACAGCATAATGAGCCAGGCTCAGAAAGAAGGGCTTCTCTTTGTTTCTCTCAATAAAGCTTACCGCTTCAAAGGCTTCCCTGTCTGTCAAGTATTCTCCGCTATCTCTGGGAGCAAGCGTCGGAATCCCAGCTTGTATCATGGGATGTGGGTGGTCCGGTCTTTTATATGGATCAAAGTAGTGAGGAGGTTGCCCATAATCACATCCTCCATGGTTTTCATCATAGCCCTGCTGATCAGGATACCAATCATCCGTACCTAAATGCCACTTCCCAATGAAGCCTGTATGGTAGCCTTGTCTTTTCAGGAGTTCAGCCAGGCTTTGTTCTTCTTTCTCCATCCAAAGGGCATTCTCTGGTGTATATAAGCGTCCAAATTCTGGAGGATCTACATATCCATTGGGGTTCTTTTTATTCTCAGGGATATCTCCGCCCTGGAATCGGGACCTGATCCAGTCTGTGATTCCATGCCTCACAGGATACCGACCGGTTTGTATAGCAGCTCTTGAAGGAGAACAAACGGCACAGGCAGCATAAGCATTAGTGAAGCGTACCCCATCTGCAGCTAGCTTATCTATGTTGGGGGTTTTGTAGAAACTACTTCCCTGGCAGCTCAAATCACTCCAGCCCAGATCGTCTACCAGTACCAGAATGATATTGGGTGGAGGGGGAGGCGTTTTTTCAGTACAACCAATAAGAATGAATGATAAAGCTAGAAAAGAGCATAGGTAACGCATGAGTGGGTATTTTGAAGAAAGAGTCTCAGTTTACTATAAACTACGGTGTGGAATTCTATGAAAAGGACTCTCTATTAGATAAGAGTAAGAACTTGAGAGATCAGTTTCGAGTATAATAGAATTCCAGACACACCTAACTATCAGCTATGCAAAGGCTTGCTTTCCGCATTTTCACATTTTCTTTGGGCGTCATCGCACTTTTTCTGGCGCCTTCCTGTAAAACCTTGACGTTTACAGAACCAGTCCCCCAGGCTGCTAATGAAGTTGCCTACTTACCTGACTTCTTTGATGGTACCTATATTCAGGACAAAGGAGATGTTGCAGAACTATTTGAGATAAAGCGCTTAAGTGATCAACATTGTGTCATTTCTCTTTCTCTAGGGATAACCCAGGATTCTTTGGACCTATTTATCAGCGGAGCTGAAGAGGAAGGCTTATCAGTTAAAATTGAGGGGAAGGTTATTACTCTACACAATGAAGATTCTTCTGAATCCCAAGAGATCAGGGAGATTAATGGATATTACTTCATCCATGAAGAGATGAGCTATGAGATAAATCTTTCTGAACAATACTTTCAAACAAATGAACTGGGCTCAGTGGAGAAATTTGAGGTCAAGGTCAGAGAAGCAAATGACTTATTCTTTTTGAATAAATATGTGGAGGGCGTTTGGTTCCTAATAGTTATTGAAAAAACACCTAATGGCATCACTATCCATAGATCAGAATTAGAAAACTCTAGTTTGCTTCAAGAAGGGGAGAAATACGCCAACCTTAATGGCCTCATCCAGGATGGAAGCAGTAATGACTGGATAGCCAGTCCTACAGATGAGCAACTCTTTCAGATTTTACGAGACCAAGACTTGTTTGAAATCGAGGAGTGGGAGAGTTTATCATAACCCAAGAAGATAGATGTTGGCCTATTATCTCTATGCATTTTCATAGCCGTTGGGTGCATCATGCTTGCCTGTGATATGATGCGAAAGAAGGAAGTATAAGCATGTCTTTCTTTCTTCCATATCTATTGTTAGCCCTCCTAATTTGGGGCCTAGGATATCTTCATTCAGGTAGATTTGTCCAACCTAGATGGAAGATCCCCGGGAAGTTTTTCTTCTATGTAAGCGTATCAGCTGTACTCGCATGGTACCTGGGTGCCTACAGTTTATTCTTTATCATCCTCCATCCACTAATTGGATTAATCTTTCACATTCGGACCTGCGAAAAGAATGGAATTAAGTGGTTGAGTTGTGAGCCTCGGGAGAAATATCTGGCCCTTCAGGAGAAGTGGGCTAGGGGCGATTTTTCCTAAATACATCAAGAATATTTCCACATCCCAAAGTATTAGGTTACTGTGGTTGGGAGTGGTATATCATTTCATTAACTTACTTGGATAGGAAGAGAGCAGAAACTACTAACCAAACAAGAAACCCATGAAAAACCTTATCTTTTTATTTCTACTCTTAGGAATTATGATTGCTCCAACCGAAGCGCAGGATAATGTGCCTTATCAAAAACCCTCCCAAGAAATTCTGGATTTAGTGGACGTGCCTCGGGCACCGGGTGTATTGATAGACCATTCACAATCCTACATGGTTTTGCTGTATAGAAACGCTTATAAGAGCATAGCAGAGCTATCTGAAAAAGAAATGCGTTTGGGCGGTCTGAGAATAAATCCCAAAACCCATATTGGAAGTAGAGTTACCTACTATAATCAGGTAGCTATCAGAAATCTGAAAGAAGGTGAAGAAACTGAAACCATGGTTTCAGGCCTTCCTGAAAATCCTCAATTGGCTAATCTGATCTGGTCTCCCGATCAGGATAAAATAGCCTGTACACACACTACCGTTGATGGGGTAGAACTTTGGGTAGTAGATCTGAAGCAGAAGAGTGCGACCAAACTGACAGATGCCGTGCTAAATGCAGTGGTGGGTAGCACCATCAGATGGATTGATCAGGAAAACCTATTGGTAAAATTTCTTCCTGCTGATAGAAAGGAGCTAATAGACGGAGCTAGTACAGTTCCTATAGGACCTACTATTTCTGAAAATGAAGGGAAAAAGGCCCAGAACAGAACCTATCAGGATTTGCTCGCTAATAAGAATGATGAGCACAACTTTGAGCAACTCATCCGCTCAGAGCTACATAAGGTGAGCCTGGATGGGGAAAGTGAGTTATGGATGGAAGCTGATATGTACAGAACAGTGAGCTTTTCTCCTGACAGAGAATACGTCATGGTCAGCAAGGTGAAGAAGCCTTTCTCCTATTTAGTCCCTTATACCAGATTTCCTTCTTCCATAGAAGTATTCACCAAGGATGCTGATATGATAAGTACGCTGGTAGAGGTACCCTTGATAGAAGACCTCCCTAAAGGATTTATGGCCGTCAGACAAGGGAAAAGAAGCTTTGAGTGGAGAGATGATAGGCCTTCTACTTTGATTTATGTAGAAGCTCTGGATAAGGGAGATCCAGCAGAGGAGGTAGCATATAGAGATGAGGTTTTCGAACTGGCTCAGCCATTTACCGGCGAAGGAAAGAGCATTTTGAAAACCCAAAACCGTTTTAGACAAATCATGTGGGGAACAGATAATATGGCAGTAGCCTATGACCTATGGTGGAATACCCGTAACCTGAAAACCTATCAGTTTAATCCTTCTGATGCTTCCAGTCCTGCTAAGGTTATCGGGGATAGGAATTACCAGGATAGATATAGTGATCCCGGAAACTTTGTTACTTCCAGAAATGAGTGGGGTAGATATACCCTGGCCATGGATAAAAATGAGGTCTACCTCATGGGTGCTGGTTTTACGGAGAAAGGCCAATTTCCTTTCGTGGATAAGCTCAACATCAAAACCCTGGAGAAAGAAAGACTCTACCAGTCAGACTATACTGACAAGCTGGAAAGCCTAAACAGATTCAATCCCAAGAAGAAGCAACTTCTGGTTAGAATAGAAGCCTCTTCAGAATATCCTAACTATTATTTCAGAGATCTGAAATCTGGCAAGCTAACTCAGTTAACCAATTTTGATAATCCTTTCGAGTCTATTCAGAATGTACATAAGGAGGTGATCTCTTATAAGCGTGAAGATGGATTAGAGTTGTCTGGGACA
>JBCDBC010000025.1:0-13959 GCA_039184535.1 Bacteroidota bacterium
CGAAGAGCTGCAAGCTTCTGCGCATAACAGATGAATTATAAATGAGGGCTCACATCCAGAGTGTTTTTTGAGATATAGTATTGTAGAAAAATATTACAGAATTATATCACAAAAAACACTCTGGATGAGAGCCCTCATTTATCATTCATCTTTTATGCGCATAAGCTTGCAGCTCTTCGCTTTTCAAGCTAGATAAATAGGTTACCAGGTCTATCAGTTCATCAGGAGTCATAGCAGCAGCTAAAGGCGGCATGAAGGACTGTCCAAGGGCTTCCTTCATTTCTATGTCAGCTACTTCATATCGCTTGGAAATGCCTCCCATCAGCCTGAGATCTATAAACTCCTCTGTTTCACTTTCCACTATACCACTCACATTCATGCCGTTCTTCAATTTCAGGGTATATCCCTCATAGTCATAGTTGATCCCCTCACTTGGATAGATAATGCTCCGGTAGAGGCCCTCTTTAGATAGCTTGGAACCGATTTGAGATAACTCAGGCCCAAACTCTACTCCCTGCCCTTTTACTACATGGCAGCTTTGGCAATATTGCGCATAGACTAACTGTCCATTCCCTCCATCTCCCTCACTAGCGATCAGTTCCCGTACCGGAGGCAGGTTGGTGGCCTGGGCAGAAGCGGGCCTATCCAGGTATTGTTCGGCTTCCTGCTGGACAGAAACCCTATAGACGTTAAACAGTACACCTGCTGCTGCTGGCTTAAGTGCTTTATCAAAATTTTCTTCTTTCACACAAGAAAGGAGATAAGACTCTCCCCACCACGAACTCCCCATGGCTTGTACAGCCATTTTCTTGAGAGAAATATCCAGATCAGGATCTTCCATGCTAGCCTGTAGCAGTTTCAGGGCAGCTTCACTTCCTCCTCCTATCTTCCCAAGCATAGGAATGATTTTACGGGCATCTGTCTCACTCCCAGCAATTCTGCTAGATATATTCTCAAGCTGTTTACCATTAATGAGCGTAATCAGCGCATTTCTCCCGAGTTCGTTCTCTGCTTCAGCCAGGGCCAATTCCAAGACTTTGTCCTCCTCTCCCCTGATATCAAATCGATCTATCATGTTCAGGTACTCCTGGCTCCCCTCTACTCGCTCCAACGTACTGGCAATGGCAGCCTCTACCTCTGGGCTTTTTTTAAGAGAATAAGGATCTATATGCTGTAGTACCAGGGTTTTTACATTTGCTGCTTTCTCATGTTCAGCTATCAGGAGCTCTTTCAAAATACCCTCCTTTTCAGTTCCTTCATGAAAGTCAAAGGCACGAAACATTTTGCTAATCTCTTTCTCTTCTTTACTAGCCAGAATTATATCTGCTAAGGCAGGTAAGCTACTAGCCGTTCGGCTTCTCCAAACCAGGTCCTTTCCTTCCTCTTGTATCCACTCAGCACCTACTTCATCCTGCAGGGCTGTCATACAAGTTTCCCATTTGTCCATAGCGCCTATACCTAATGCTTCCAGATACCACTCATCCTTCCCATCGTATTGGCTGGCCAGCTTAACCCACTGATGGATGGCTTCAGGGCTATCTTGTTGGTACAGACTAATGGCTAGCTCTCTACGTACCTCAGGGGCAGGGTCCTTTAATAGTGGCTGGGTGATGGATGTACCCGCTAACCCTTTCTGACGGGCCATTCTGATTCCGATGATTCTCATGTTAGGGTTCTCATCAGCTAAGGCTTCTTTAAGATAGCTTCCTCCTTTCTCAGGGAGAATGCCTAATAGCCATAATGCCCTGGCTCTATACGCGCTCTGAGGATAGACTGTGCTTTTGTTATTCCATAGTTTCAGAAGGGCGAACTCAGCCTCAGCTCCCTTTTCTTGCAAAAAGGTCCAAGCTAGATAACGAGTAGCCATATTGGGGCTTTTCAAGCTCTCTATGGCCATTTCCACGTTTTCAAGCTGAGCAGCATTAACCTTATAGGCCCCTGTCCCGGAATGGATTCTGTAAATACGTCCCTTTTCTGCATCTCCCGCTGCCCCTCCGCCTACGATGGGGTCATACCAGTCCGCAACGAAGACAGAACCATCTGGAGCAGTACATACATCTATGGGACGAAACCACTGATCCATTTGAGCTGTGAGCAATGGCGTAATTTGGGCAGTATAGCCGGCTCCTTTCTTTTGAACCGGATAGGCTCTGATGACATTGGGGCCTGCTTCTGCGTGCAGCATCTCTCCCTGATAGATCTCAGGAAGCATTTGCCCTTCATAAACGGTAATGCCCGAAGGAGAACCCGCCCCTGTATGTAGCAGGTTAGGAACTACGCCCGGATCATTCTGATGCCAATGCCTGTAAGGAATCTTTTCCACCATATTGGTGCGGTAGGCAGTCCAGCGCTCACGCGTGAACTCGTCTCTATAGCCATAATTCCCGTAGTCCAGGATGAAGTTGATCCGACAGCTTTTGTTGCCGTCATCATCATTATCAGATTGCCAGAGATTTCCGTACGAGTCTACTGCTACCTCATAGTTGTTCCTGAAGTTGTGAGCCATGACTTCCAGTTCTGTCCCATCAGGATTCATTCGGAATATGCTTCCCCCTATGAATCTTCCCTTTCGGGTTTCTGCTTCGAAGCCAAACTTGTCTATGAGGACATTTCCCTCTTCATCTTCTAATGCTTCACCATTATTCCCCATGTTGAAATACAACTTCCCATCCGGTCCGAACACGACAGTATGCAAGGAATGATCGCCAGGCTTACTGTGGTTTCTCAGAAGGACTTCTTTCTTATCAGGTACATCATCTCCATCTTCATCGGTAAAGACTAACAGGTTGGGGCTCCTACTCACATACACTTTATTTCCCAGGACAGCTATCCCTAAGGCGATGTGCACATCTTCCCCTTGATAAAAGACGGTTCGCTTATCTGCCTTCCCATCTGCATCTGTATCTTCCAATATGATGATCCTTCCTCCTTCTTCCACTTGCTCATCTTTTGGTACGCCATAATTGTAAGACTCACACACCCACACTCTCCCGCGGGCATCTATGTCCATGCTGGTGGGATTGGTCACCATAGGTTCTGCAGCAAACAACTGAGCGGAAGTACCCTCTGCTAGTTCGAAGGATGCCATAGCATAGTCAGTAGATCTTTTTTCTTCCTGGCTGAGTTTCTGGTAAGTCTCCAAACGAGTATTTTGATTTTTTTCCTGGCAAGCTGGCAAGAAAAAGACAAGAGCAGCGAGTAGGAGAATCTGATTAAGTAGTCTGTTCATGATGTGATGAATGGGATTAGGATGATTAACCTAGGGGCGCTTATGCTAAGCCGGAGAATACCATTTGTCCATTCTCCCACTATTCCTAAAAGCCAACATATAGGATTTAATCAATATATGTAATTACGGCATTTCCTGCGAACAAGTGCATCCTAGTCCATCCTGCTCATGGGCAGATCTTTGAGGCTATTTCTCTCTTAATTTCGCTAGATGCTGGCGAATCCACTCATACTTCATGGGATTATACCTCTCAGCAGGAAGTCCATGCCCAGCAAAGGGATACACCACATAGGACTTGGGTACCGTCAACTGATTATAAGCGGCAAAATTTATGTGGGGTGGGCAGACTGGATCCACTAGCCCGATAGACATTAACACAGGTGCCTTTACCCATGGTGCAAGGTTTTTGATGTCTATATAATGAAGGCTATTGTAGACGCCTTCCCAACCTACTTCTGGATGCTGCTTAACGTAATTTATAAATTCTCCTCCGGGCCAAGCTGCCATCTGAAAGTAATCTTCAAAGTCAGAGAGGAAGGGAACTGCTGGTACACATAGCTTAATTCTCTTATTGTCCAAAGCAGCTGTCGCAAAGCTTAATGCCCCTCCCTGGCTTCCTCCTTCCACTACCAATAGAGAGGTATCCACTTCTGGTCGACTGCATAGAAAGTCTACCGCCCTGATGCAGTCCATATAAGCCCCTCGATAAATGTACATTTCCTTATCATCCACAAAATGCTGCAGATAGCCTGGAAATCCAGGATTGATGTGATCCTGGCTATTCCCATGCCCCCTGATGTTTAAGGCCAGGGCTATCATGTCATTTCCTCCATAGCCATGATTAGGGCCTTGGTTAGAACTGTAGCCTTGAACATGGAGAATGGCAGGATACTTTCCAGCTTTGGTAGGTCTCCTGTACCAACCTCTCACCAGCACATTACCTAAGGACCTCATTTCCACCAGGAAGTACTCCTTATCTGGTGTACAGAGGGAATCTTGGCGGATCATCTTGAACTGTGGTTCTACTGCGGCCAGCTCTTTTTTGGCTCTGTCCCAGTAGTTCTGGAAATCTTCCGGCTGAGTTAAGGGAGACACTATGTCTTCCGGCCTAACGCCTATACTAAACCCAAAAGACTTATTCTCCAGCTCTGCTTCTAACACATTCTCTATCTGGTAAAAGCCGGGGGCTAAGTTGCCTACCTCTATGGTCAGAGCCTTTTTCTTGTTCTGTTTTAGTTTTACAGGGAAACTTTGTTCTGAAATGAGCTCCCCAAAGTCTGATCTTACCACACAGCTAAGGGTTCCATTTACAGGTTTCCTATAATTATTCTCCAGTTCTAAGGAAAAAGAATAAGCGCCATCTCCCAGAAAGACGTGATCATCCGGCAAGCCCTTCACCTCTATGCTAACCAAATCCTCCATACCGATTACTCTCATCGATTGGTTCTTTCCATAGAAGCCCCCTCCTCCCGCATCATCATATACACGTACTGCGATGAGGTTCTCCTCATCAAATTTTATCGACTCAAAAGGGATACTATACAGGCGCTGTACATTGTATTTTCCCTCATAATTTGGCGGAAACTGTCCAGTCTGTCCAATAGACTGTCCGTTCCAATAGGTAGCATCCGTATCATCTATAGGGCCAAGATCCAGAATGAGCCCGCCATTTAAGCGAGCATCTTCCTTAAGGTCTGAAGGAATGAAGACCTTCTGTCGGTACCATGCGTAACCATCATAACCGTTATACCCCTGGCGTTCCCAAAGTTGATTCCCTTGCAGATTAGCCCAGGAAGTATCATCTACCTCCCTACTTGCCCAGCTGGCATCATCTCCCGTTTGAAACTTCCAAGTAGCCTTTAATAGGTTTTGGGCTGATAGATGGGAAAATACTCCCAGGGTCAGCAAGAGAGAGAAAGCTATATTTTTCGTGGGTATTTTCATGATAGTTAATAGGTAATAATTGCTATTTAAGATAGCATACTACTTAAGTTGATCTGCATATATTTACTTAATAGGGAAATGACCGTCTTCCATCAATGCAATGAAAGCTAACAGAGCTCCCCAAGAATAGAAGCTACTACTATTTCGGACATCTCCCCCTACTCCTGAAGTACTGTTATAGTTTTCGTACACAGTCCGTTCCTCCCTCCAACTTTTCATAATGAGTGCCAAGGATTTTTCTACCATCATTTCTCTGGCTTTTGGCAGTTGGTAATTTCTAAGTCCCATATAGACCAAAAAGTTCATAGGCGCCCAAATCCTACCTCTCCAATAAGAGTTATCCGGATAGGCAGGATCATTTCTAGCAATAGAAGGCATCATCCATTCTCCGTAGAATTCATCTGGATTCATGAAATGCGCTTCTATCATACGCTCTGCTTGCGCTTGGGTAGGAACATTCCCAATCAGGGGATAGAAATTGGTTGGCGCTAAATGGGAGCTAAATTCTCCTGTATTTAGGTATTTATCTCGGAATATACCTGCTTCCTCATCCCAGAGTTCCTGTAACTTATTGGCATATTTCTCCCTTCTTTCCAGTAGTTCTTTCGCATCCTCTTCCCTTCCAAGGATAGTCGCTATCTCTGCCATGTATTGACAGTCGGCCACGTACAGTCCCATTAAACCAGCCGACGCCAGTTCCAGCATATGGGTTTCCTCATTAAACACAGCCTCATCGAATAGAGGGGAGTTATCCAGTCCAGATTCCCACTTGGCGCCTTGTTTACTGTGTCCATCCATCCCATTTGGGTGGGGATCAGACCCCCATGAGAGAAAGCCCTGATTGTTCCGATGTTCATCCCACCAGCGGTTCCAGCCTAGCAAATTATCATAAACGGCCTCTAAGAACCAATCCTCCTGATATCGATCATAAATGAGTTTACAAATCATAGCTCCGACAGGGGGTTGTGATCTATCTTCAGACTTTAGGTAATAGGTTTCCACGTTGGGCACGAAACCGTTTTCAGAAATAGCATTGGTGATGGCTATTGCATTGCTGTAGGCCATTTCTTTTTGATCCAGGGAAAGCATTAGGGCCGTGAAGTAGGTGTCCCAGTCGAATAAAATATATCCCCCCCATGCCTCATTCCAAACCCGGCTCACTGGCGTAATGAGCCGTTCATTATTAGCATCATAGATAGTATTCCATGCATGTAAAATCTGAATGGATTCATAGGCCTCGGAAAGCTGATTGTAGGCAGCAGACCGGGACTCATAGGCTTCCTTCTTCTCAGCTATAAGGTCGAGAATTTCTTTCCTGCTTCGTTTCTTCCCTATGGAAAACATCATCTCTTCATCTGACCAAAAACTAAGGTAGGGCGTTTTTCGTGGGAGTTTCAGCTGGTTTTCTTCCCCAATTTTGTGTAGCGTCACGGTTTTATTGTCCAGTCTTATTCTGGCACCAGCATCTGTTTTCTCCACCCTTCCTCCCTTATTCCACAAAAAACCTATTTCTACTAAGAGAATATGCCGCGTACTTTGGCTGTCAGCTGGTTCATAGTGAAGCACGAAGTCCTCTCCTTCTGAAGCAGTGTGAACTTTGGCTGCTTGTCCTTCCCACTCCATCTGTAAAGAGGTAAAACTACCATCATAGGCATGTCCAGCAGGTACCAACTTCTCCGGAAATGCATACCGCTTATTTGAAAAATAGGCGTCATCCAGCCAATATGGACCTCTACGAGTTTTCCGTAGAACTAACTGGACATTTAGGCCATAGGGCATTAATACGTGAGAAAGTACAGAGGGATTATTCCAAGTATTCCAGCCTTGTAGGAGGTGCTGTTGAAGCTGGGATTCAGAAGCTATCTGATTATCAGGTGCAGGTACATTCACACATGAAATCCCTCCTAACAAGCAACATAACCCTATGACAAAATAAGTTCTACTCATGAGGTTTGTCTATTCTATGTAAGCAGTTCAGCATAGACCTCACCGTATGATAAGCGCCTTTCCAGATTCCGCTCTTGATGGCCTTTTTGGCTCCTTCTTCCTTGTCTATCCCGCCTATATACCAACCCCCATGTTCATGATCCAGCAGGTACTTATCAATGTACTGCCATTGCTGGATGAACTTTTTTTCATATGCCATGGGATCTTCAGGATATAGTTGGCTCATGATCAAAAGCGTATTCAAGGTTTCAGCCTGCCCCCACCACTCCTTGGTATCTTTAATAATGTGCATTTTCCCCCCCAGGTAATATCCTCTATCAAACAAACCACCCACTGAAGCATCAAATCCTTGATTCAGGCTATGATCCGTCATGATCTTTGCTCTGGCCATAGTGAGAGAATCCATCTCCCCATATAGTACTTCTGAGGCCTCCATCAGTAAATAGGCAGTTTCTATGTCGTGCCCAAAACTTACATGATCCAAATACGAGTTCTGCTCTAGACTTTCCAGGCTACTGTCTTCATACACAAAGGGTTCCCATTCTTCAGAAAAGAATAACCTGAGATAGCCATCCTCATGGGTGATCTCATCTCTGATCAGAATCAGCATTTCCTCCAGGCGTTCTTTGACTAAAGGGTCTGGCCATACCTGATATAGTTCTGTAAAGGCCTCCAAGAGGTGGATGGAACTGTTCTGGTCTTTAGGAGGGACGTCATTAAAGCCTTCAGGCAAGGGAGTCCCATCAGGTTCCATGAACTGGTAGTATCCTTTCCGGACGCTGTCATGGCTGTGGGTTTCCAGCCAGTGAAAGGCTTCTTTGGCAAGATCCAGTGCTGAGGTGTCTGTTGTAAGCTTTACGTAGGCAGACAGACCGTATATAGCAAAGGAGTTTCCGTAAGCGTGCTTGAGAATTTTTCCCTTTCCATCAAAGTCTATGGGTGTTCCCTTCTTATCTACCAGCGTGTAGAACCCTCCATTCTCACTATCCCACATGGTCTCCCTCAAATAGTCTACTCCATGAACAGCTATGGTAGAAAAGTAGTCTCTTTGAACACCCGCCTCAGCCAGTTTAGAGGTTGTCCATACATGCCTGGCCTGGGTGACAATCATCTTGTTCTGCCCTCCAAAGGGCTTCCACTGATAATCGAAATTGCTGAGATAGCCTCCATCCACAGTATCCAATACCCTGGGATACCAAGCGGGTGCCATCTCTTCCACTAAGACATGCTCTATCTGAGCGGAGATACCTTCCATTAGAGAAGGTGTAGTCTCTTTCTCCTGACAGGAAATACAGTAGATGAGGAGAAGAGGAAAGCAAAAGTATAACAAGCACTTCTTCATATGTGGTGAAGATTCTTTTATGACTAGAGTTACGCTAAATAAATTTTCACGCAAAGGCGCGAAGACGCAAAGAGGATAAGAATCTTATCATTAGCTCCACAGTCTGTCCCAGGACCTGATTTTATCCCAGTCAGGTGTAGGGGCAAAGTAGTCTGTTCCTTCTGTCAGGTGTTTTTGAACCACCTCATCATTCAGTTCTACTCCTAAGCCCGGCGTTTCAGGAACTTTCGCAAAACCATTCTCAACTATAGGTTTATCTATGCTCTTCACCAGATCTTCCCACCAATCTATGTCTACTGAGTGATGTTCAAGGGCTACAAAGTTTTGGGTAGCAGCAGCGCAGTGCACATTGGCCATAAAGGAAATGGGCGTCCCAGCAAAGTGCATAGCCATGGCTATTCCTTTCTCTTCCGCATAATCACCTATCTTTTTGGTTTCTAATAATCCTCCGGAGGATGCCAGATCAGGCTGTATCATGTCTACTGCCCGAGTATCACACAGCTTGATAAATTCTTCCTTCAGATAAATATCTTCTCCTGTCAAAGTTGGGACATCTATAGAAGTGGTAATTTCCCGCCACATATCTGTGTACTTCCATGGAATCATGTCTTCCAACCATGCTAGCTGATAGGGTTCCAATGCCTTCCCTAAACGTATACAGTCGTTTACTCCAAAGTGGCCGAAGTGATCTGCTGCTAAAGGTATCTCATAGCCTACCGTTTCTCTTACTGCTGCCACGTATTCTGCCAGCATATCCAAGCCCTTGGGTGTAACCTGTACACGGGTGAAGGGATGTTCAGTAGCTCCATATGACATGGGTTCGCTGGACCACTGCCTGCCTATATCCCAGAAGTTGGAATTGACTACGGTTCCCTTCTTTCCCTTTAGCATTTCTATCCCAAAGTCCATCTTCAGGAAGGTGAAGCCTTTATCCACTCGCTCTTTCATCCTTGTGGCATAGGTGACAGGATCTTTGGAGCGGGTCGTATCACAATACAATCTGACTTTATCTCTGTACTTACCGCCCAATAGTTGGTAGGCAGGGACACCATAGGCCTTACCTGCCAGATCCCATAGTGCCATCTCTACTCCGCATACGCCTCCAGCCTGTCTGCCGTGATAGCCAAACTGCTTGATGCGTTTGAAGATCATTTCCACATTACAAGGGTTCATTCCCAGAATCCTACTTTTCAGGAATAGGGCGTATCTCCAACTAGCCCCATCACGCACTTCTCCTAATCCATATATCCCCTGGTTGGTGTCTATCCTGATGATGGGACAGCGCATAGGAGCTCCACTTACCTCCGCAAAGCGCATATCTGTAATCTTCAGGTCCGACGGATTAGACAAGCGAGAAACTTTTTGAGTAGCTACCTCTACACTTTCCTCTGCAGAGGCATGGATGAGACCTCCCAGAGAAAGGCCGCCTAATGCGGCTGTCTTCATAAAAGACCTGCGATTAGAATTAGCTTGTTTTTTCATGGGGTAGTTTGGTTGGGTGTATTCAATCTATTGAATGGTATCTTGACTAAGTGGGTGGCTCTTATCCAAAGAGATTCTCCACCAACTATACTAATAGAGAGAATCCGCTTTTTTACGAATACCAAGTCCTCGTATGCTAAACAAGATAGCTTACAGTTTGATGATACTGCTTGCCGTAGGCATAGCCATGATTTTTCCAGACCCCTTTGTTTCCTGGGGTAGCTTCGAAACCAAAGTATTGATAGTTCCCCTTCTTCAAATCATCATGTTTGGGATGGGAACAGCCATGAGCCTGCAGGACTTTGCTGGAGTGATCCGTATGCCTAAAGGCGTATTGGTGGGGATTGTTTGTCAGTTTACTATCATGCCCTTTGTGGGGTATGCTTTAGCTAAAGGTACGGGTCTGTTTCCACCCGAAATAGCAGCGGGCATTATCCTGGTAGGTGCATCTCCTTCCGGTCTAGCTTCAAATGTCATGGCCTATTTGTCTAAGGGTAATCTGGCGCTTTCTGTAACCTTGACGGCAGTGGCTACTTTGCTGGCACCTCTTCTAACGCCCTTTCTCATGGAAAGTCTGGCAGGTACCCTGGTCCCTATAGACTTTCTGGGCATGATGTGGAGCATAGTGAAGATTGTGATCATTCCCATAGCACTAGGACTTGTGTTCAATCACTTTTTCCACGGAAAACTTCCCTGGCTAGATAAGGCTATGCCTTATGTATCCATGATCTCCATAGGAGTAATCATCACCATCATTACTGCCAATGGGAGAGATAGTCTCCTAACGGTAGGGCTGGCTCTGGTAGTAGTTTGTCTCATTCATAATCTTTTGGGCTTTGTCCTGGGCTACTGGGGCTGCAGACTAGTAGGCATGCCTGAACGGGACTGTAGGACCATAGCCCTGGAAGTGGGTATGCAGAATGGGGGACTTGCCTCTGGTATAGCTGTAGAGATGGGAAAAATAGCTACGGTGGGACTGGCTCCAGCTATTTTTGGCCCTATGATGAATATCACCGGTTCCTCCCTGGCCATGTGGTGGAGAGGGCAACCCTTAGCTGAAGAATCAACCGTTAATACATAATATTCTCATGAAATATTTATCCAACCTACTCATCTTGTTTCTCCTATCTGGTGGCATATTTGCTCAAACGCCCAGCATGGAAGATATGCTATTCTTTACGGAAGAATGGACTGGAGAAAGATTTGAAGATGGACGACCCAAGGTAGCAGATGCGCTACTGGAAAGGCTGAAGAAAGTGTCTATTGAAGAAGCTTGGGGTGTGATGAGAGGCAAAGGCTACCACAACCAGTTTGCCGGAGATTGGGTGGTTCTGCATGAAGATCAGGCTATGGTGGGAAGAGCCCTGACTGTACAGTTTATGCCCAAAAGGCCTGAATATGCTGACAGGGCCCTCAAGAAAGGGCATGAAGCAGGCAGAGTAGGGGCTATGAATTCCTGGCCTATAGACATGCTGGTGGAGGGGGATGTGTATGTAGCAGATGGATACGGAAAAATCAAGAATGGTACCCTCATAGGTGATAACCTAGGAAATTCTATCTACGCCAAGTCCAAGAATGGCGTAGTATTTAATGCCAGTTCCCGCGACCTGGAAGGCTTAGAGAAGATAGATGGGTTCAATGCATGGGTAAAGGGTTGGGACCCTACCTATTTAATGGAGTCCATGGTAACCGGAATTAATACGCCTATCAGAATAGGCGAAGCTACCGTTTTTCCGGGCGATGTAGTTCTGGCTAAGAAAGAAGGGGTCATCTTCATTCCGGCGCATTTGGCGGAAGAAGTAGCTATCAATGCAGAGTTCATCATGCTAAGAGATAATTTTGGGATTACTCGGCTGAAGGAAGGCAAATATACCCCAGGAGAGATTGATACTCGCTGGACTGATGAGATCAAGCAGGATTTCCTCGGTTGGCTAGATGCCAATCCAGAAAAACTCCCCATGTCAAGGGCTGAACTGGATGAGTACCTTAAAAACAGAACCTGGTAGTCAAGCCTGGATCATCCAAAGTGAATTCTGTCCAGTAAGTAAAGCAACCACTTACCCGCTATGCGGGTACCACTACTAGCTAAATATAGTCCCTGACGGATTTAAGGGGAACTATTCCTGCTTTGAGTTCATTCATGGGAAAATAAGCGCCATGAGAACTTTGAGTAAAATCATCGTCTATTTGTTGTTGATCATTGCGGTAGAGATAATGGCTACTTATGTGATCACTAACACAGGATCAGAAAGTACAGAAGGAAAAACATCTGCCCACAGCTTACGTTCCGTACCTGATACGCTGGAGCATCCTCTGGAGATGGGGATTAAGTTAAAGTATAAAGCGAAAGCTGATAAAATGAACTAGGGTAGCTTAGTTTCGCTATTTCTACTCCTTCTTGCAGCACAAGGTTTGGAATGATATAAGTAGTAAATCCGTGCTATTTTTCAATATTCAGACCGAATATGAACAGGGTCTCCTCTTGGGAGGAGATTTAGAGGTGGGTTTACGAAGTTTGGTCTTTTTGCCCATTAGAAAATCTATTCTATCATGCCAAGTTACTGAGAAGTATATTGTTACTTCATAGCCACTGAACCCACCCCTAGCCCCTTCCAAGAGGGGAACTATTTATTTTGGAATAACAACTAGACAGAAGTAATCCCTCTTCTTCTGGTGACCTAAAAAACCAATCCCTCCAGCGTTCCTGAGGTTTCTTCTGGATTCATTCCTCTAACCTGCACTTCCTGTAACACCAGCTTATTGGGACGCTCGTCTTCAAAGGGATCTATCGCTTTAGGGAAGGTCAATTGCGTCAGTTTCTCAATTAGGGAAACATTCACCTGGTAGGTGTCTCCATCTTCAAAATCGTCAAAGGCCCTTGTGAGACTTGTTTTCTCTTGTACCCTCTTTACAATTTTCTCCTTTAGCAATACTTTTTCCTGGCCCATCAGAAATCCTATTCTAACCAGCTCTTTCTGAGAATTTCGGAAATACACCACCTTCCAGAATAGGATAGGGATTTTAACCAGCCCTCCATCTACCTCTGTAACAAACAATGGATCTGAGGACGAAAGCACTGGGCCTGTGAATAGATTAATCTTAAGTCCATGGCCCATAGCCTCTTTCTTGAGAATATAATCCTCCAGCTTTCTCCAAGCCCTTTGGTTGAGGTTTTTATGTTGAGGGACAGAATTAGTGAAGTAATAGGTAAGTTGAGCAGCCTTTCTGGCTGTTTCCATTTCCCTGCCCCACTGCACATCTTCCCGCTTCACCATGTGCCCCCTATCGAAATCACTTTTCTCCGCCCGATATAGTTCCATCCCGAACTGATGGTCTTCAGCTATACGTGGATCTTTCTCCCACTCGTCAGATCCTGATTCGAAAATGTCCCTACGCCTGATTTTCTGGAAAGACCTTCCATTGATATTGGAAGCTGTCAGGATGGGGAAACGTCGGCTGGCATGCTGGATCAGGCTGTAATGGCTATACTTCAGTATGTCTTTTCTCGCTCTCTTGACCTTAGCTACTTCCCTGGCGAGTTCTTCCGAGAGGGCAGGAAAAGGTACCTTAAAGTCCTTTCCCAGGAAGTCTGTTCTATACCCTCTAACATTCCATTGGGTTCTCATAGGCTTATATGTGTGAAAAGTAAGGTACCTAAAATTCACCTATGCAAAGGTAATTGTAATGGTGGGAGGAGCTTAACAGACAGTACTGGGAGTATTTATCTTGGTAAAAGGTCTTATTATACCCTCTGCTTTTGGTAGGTCTATTGAGTTTTAAGCTTTCGTCGACTCCTAATTAAATTAAATACCTGCGCCTAAATAAATTTTGAATGAAGGTAAATCAATCCAACCGCATACACATAAGTCTCAACTATATTGGCCCTCATTACTTCATCATCCATAAAGTAAGATTCTCCATATTCTCTTTCAAATGTTAAGTGATCCGCTAACTTTTCAAGAGCTCGTAATTTATCCTTATCTATTTCTATTTTAAGATGTTCGATAACATCAAA
>JBCDBC010000026.1:0-13915 GCA_039184535.1 Bacteroidota bacterium
CCCCCATCCTGGATCGCATTAACAAAATCTGGCGACACAGTATCATTGGTGTAAACATGGCATCCCAATAGCCGGTGATGACAACAGCAGTAACATAAACCAGAGGCCCAAAATCACACTTGATTTATCATTTGGACTTAAAGAAATGTACTACTTTTTCGAAATTCTAATATATAGAATGATTTATGAACAACATGTCTGATAATCAGGAAACCATTTTTTCCCCCAGCTTCCCCCCTATATCTTCCATCACCTTACTGGCATGCTCTATGGCATTCTCTATAAACCATTTGTTGGTGTGCATACCGCCACAGACGGTACCGGCCAGGTATAAGCCTGGAATATGAGATTCATAGGTTTCTTCATCCACCTTGGGATAGCGCATGGCATCATCTGTACACTGAATCCCGATATTCTCTAACCAGCTGAAGTCTGGCTCGAAACCTGTCATAGCCAGCACAAAATCATTCTCAATGGTGATGACACCTTCAGGGGTAAATAAATCCACTTCTCCTTCTCTGATTTCTCTTACCGTAGTACTGTAATAGGCTTTAATGGATCCTTCCTTAATTCTATTTTCTATATCAGGCTTGATCCAGTATTTCACTCTGTGGCTGATGGCTTCTTTTCTCACTACCAGACTTACCTCAGCTCCTTTTCGCCAAGTCTCCAAAGCAGCATCTATGGCAGAATTAGCGGCGCCTATTACCAGCACCTTTTGATCTACATAAGGATGGGGATCATCATAGTAATGCTTAACCTTAGGCAGGTCTTCTCCGGGTACATTTATGAGATGGGGTTTATCATAGAAGCCTGTAGCAATGATCACAGTTCGTGCTTTATACCTACCCTTAGACGTTCCCAGTACAAATGGTAGCGAATCAGCTGTGGGGCTTACTTCCGCTACTCTCTCATAAGTATGTACATTTAAATCCCATTTCTTATATACCCTTCTGTAATATTCCAATGCCTCTTTACGGGTAGGTCTGGGGGTATGAGAAATAAAAGGAACACCCCCAATTTCAATTTTTTCTGAGGTAGAGAAGAAGGTCATATTTACCGGATAATGGTAAATGGAGTTGACCAGGCAACCCTTATCAAAAATGATATGTGAGAATCCTTTTTTTTGCGCCTCTATGCCACAGGCAAGTCCAATAGGACCAGCCCCCACTATAGCTACATCGAATACATTTTCCATATGATAGTTTACGAGAATAGATGGGGCAAAGATAAGGAGATTTAGCTGCAACTGTCGAGAGAATATGCCCACTCGCATTGATGAATAGGAATATATTTCTGAGAGGAAAGGCTAAAATGATCTTTCTCACTAGATGACAAAAGTCATTGTAAGATTGAGATGTATTGTTTGAGGGCAAAGCTTAAGATTTTTAGGGATCTCTAATGGGTATATACGAGCATGAGGAAATTATATAGAGAAAAGAAAACATCCTTTTTGCAGCATGAAGGCTGATTTTCGGTGAACAATTCATATATGGATTTTTTAATTTAGAATCGTTCTAAATGTTCAGTCATTAGTGAAAGTTTATTCGATTCTGTTTGAATACTATGGGGGACTATATTAATTTGCTGGTCGATTTTTGGAGATGTTGCTATCACAAGTCACTGCCAACAAAAACTTTTGATAGTTGGATTTATAGATAGAAAGAAAACATACATCATATATGGGCTCTTCCGTATTTAGAAAATTTTCCCTGCTGCTAGTATTCGGATTGCTCCTAAGTACTGGTTATGCAGAGGATCTGGCGAATGGTGAAGCTCTTTACAAGGCAAATTGCCAAGCCTGCCATAGAGTAAAGGGTAAACTGGTAGGTCCTCAATTAGCAGGAGTTGCTGCTAAGTATGCCAATGACAAAGAATGGTTATACGCCTGGGTGAAAAACGCTCAGGGAATGATCAATGCCGGCGATCCTAAGGCCGTAGCACTGTATGAGCAATATAATAAGCAGCTCATGCAGGCTTTTCCCACTTTACAGAATTCTGACATTGATGACATTCTCGCATATGTAGAAGCTGAGGCAAATCCTCCAATTGTAGAAGGACCTGAGGGCCCTCAAACTCCGACAGATCCCTTTGAAGCAAATCCCGATTTTTACTATGCGTTGATTGGACTAGTAGGTTTACTAGCACTTATTGCCTTAATGCTGGTCTTCATCACGGCTACCATGGTAACTGCAGTGAGATCCAAGGAACAAGCAGAAGAATTCAACTGGGGTGAAGTATGGCAGCGCTTCACCAAGATGATGAGGAGTCCTTACGTGATTACCACCATTGTCACACTTATGATTGTTGGGGGACTTTCCAAGACAGTAACAGAGGCCAGAGAAATTGGTCTACACCAGGGATATATGCCTGAGCAGCCTATAGCCTTTAGCCACAAGCTTCACGCAGGGCAGTATGAAATCGACTGTAAGTATTGCCACTCTGGAACTTATAAAAGTAAGAGTGCGTGGATTCCTTCTTTGAATGTGTGTATGAACTGTCACAAGTACATAGCAGAGGGTCCAAGTGGTGGGGAAGAGATCGCCAAGATTTATGAGGCGGTGGGATGGGATGCAGAAGAGGCTGCTTACACCAAAGAACCTAAAAATGTAGAATGGGTAAGGATTCATAACATACCTGATCATGCCTACTTTAACCATGCACAGCACGTGGTAGTAGGTGGTCTGGAATGTCAGACTTGCCACGGACCAATACAAGAAATGGAAGTAGTATATCAGTACTCTAATCTGGGTATGGGGTGGTGTATAGAATGCCACAGACAGGAAAAGGTAAAAGTACTAGGAAAAGAAACTGATATGACGGTGGCTGATATGGGTGGGCTGAACTGTGCACGCTGCCACTACTAATTCTTAACTAATCTTCTGAATAATAATCTATCATATAAAATGAGCAGACCTAAATATTGGAGAGGGATAGAAGAACTAGAACAAAGCCCTGAGTTTTTGGCTCAGAAGGACAGAGAGTTCTCTACTGATATCCCTATGGAAGATGCGCTCAGTAATACCACAGAGGAGTCTCTCGGGTTCAATGCGAACAGAAGAGACTTTTTGAAGGTGATGGGATTTGGTATGACCGCTGCTACTCTCTCTGCCTGCTTTGAAGCTCCTACTAAGAAGGCTATCCCTTACGTCAAGAAACCTGACGACCAAATTCCTGGGGTAGCTAACTATTATGCTAGTACTACCCCTGAAGGGAACCCTGTATTGGTAAAAACAAGAGTAGGACGCCCTATCCTGTTAGAAGGTAACCCAGACTCTTATATAGGAAGAAACGGTATAGATACACCCGGTCATGCTACCATTTTAGGTCTGTATGATGAGGATAGACTTCGCTCTCCTTATAAAAAAGGAAATCCCACTGACTGGGATGCGGTAGATAAAGACATAGCCTCTAGAATAGAGGAATTGAAGGCTTCTGGTGCTAAAGTGAGAATTCTCTCCTCTAGTGTTACCAGTCCTTCTACTCAGGCTGTTATAGATGAGTTTATGGCTCAGTTTCCAGAAGGACAGGCGAGCCATGTCATGTATGATGCGGTATCTACTTCAGCTATTCTTGATGCTCATGAAGCAAATTTTGGGCAGAGAGTTCTCCCGACCTACAAGATGCAGAAGGCAGAGGTAATTGCCAGTTTTGCTTGTGATTTTCTGGGTACGTGGATAGCACCTAATGAATTCACCTGGAAATATGTAGTGAATCGTGATGCCAAGACGGGCAAAATGTCCAGACACTTCCAGGTAGAATCTCTGATGAGCCTGACAGGTGCTAATGCTGACATCAGATTCCCCGTACAGCCTTCACAAATAGGTATATCACTACTCAATCTTCATAATAAGGTAGCCAGACTGGTTGGTAAACCTACTTTGCCAGGCGTTGAGTCCTTCAACGTAGCTGCTAACGGGCTTGATAAAATAGCAAATGAACTGGTAGAGGCCAGAGGAAAGTCTTTGGTGCTTTGCGGGCTAAATGATACAAATATCCAGCAGGTGGTAAACGCCATTAACTATATGCTGGATAACTATGGAAATACAGTAGATATAGATAATCCTGGATTACTGAGAAAAGGAAGTGATGCTGACCTAGCAACACTTGCCGGAGAGTTAGAAAGAGGAGAAATAGGGGCTTTATTCTTCTACGATGCAAATCCAGTTTACAATTCTGTATTCTCAGAAACATTTAAAAAGGCTATACCTGAGGTAGGCTTGTCCGTTTCATTCTCAGAAAAAGTAGACGAAACCACAGAGCTTTGTGAATTTTACTGCCCAGATCATCATTACCTGGAGTCCTGGGGAGATAAGCAGCAGGCAGTTAACTTATTCAGTGTAGTCCAGCCTACCATCAATCCTATTTTCAATTCACGTCAGGTAGAGGATTCTTTCCTTACATGGATGGGAAATACTACTGATTTTCACGACTACCTGAAAAGTCGTTGGTTCTCCCTATATGAGGCAGAACAAGAAGATAATTTCGTAGACGGTCAGGCATTCTGGGACGCAACCTTGAGAAAAGGTGTTTATGAAAGAGAATCTGTAAGCGGAGGAAGATTCACCTTTAATGAAGCTTCAGTATTAGAAGCTAGCAGGGGAATAAGTTCTTCCTCTCCTGAGGGGATGGAAATCGTGCTGTATGAAAAGGTCGCCATTAGAGATGGAAAGTATGGAAATAACCCTTGGTTACAGGAACTACCTGATCCCGTTTCTAGGGTAGCATGGGATAACTACTTGGTAGTGCCTAATGCCTACGCAAAAGAGAATGGCCTGAAGAATGAGGATGTGGTGAGCGTGAGCATAGAGGGAGTTTCAGAAGCTGTTGAGCTTCCGGTTTATGTACAGCCTGGTCTAGCTAGAAATACAGTAGGAGTAGCCGTAGGATACGGAAGATCTCCCAAGGTAGGAAGAGTAGCTAAAGTAGTAGGAGGTTACAATGCTTACGAACTTCTTACTCAAAAAGGAAATAATGTGAGCTTCAGACGTGGGGGCGTTTCCATCACTAAGACAGGAAAGACCTATCCACTTGCACTGACGCAAACCTTTGATACATTATATGACCCTGCCAAAGGGAAGCAGTTTGGGGATGACTATGATCGTACAGACTATATCATCAGAGAAACCATTCTCCCATTCTATAATGGAGAGGGTGGGGAGGATAATCCTTATAGAGAGAATGTAGAGAAGTGGGAAGAAAAGCGTAAGCACTTGGTTACCCTCTGGGAATCTCACTTCAAGGATCCAGAGACCAATAGGAATATTCGCTGGGCCATGGTCATCGACCTTAACAAGTGTACAGGTTGTGGCGCATGTATCATCTCCTGCCATGCAGAGAATAATGTACCCGTAGTAGGGAAGAAGGAGGTTAGAGACCGCAGAAATATGCACTGGCTCCGTATAGACCGCTACTACAGTGGAGATACAGAGAATCCAGATGTGGTATTCCAGCCTATGATGTGTCAGCACTGTGATAACGCGCCATGTGAAACAGTTTGTCCGGTACTGGCCACTATCCACAGTAATGAAGGTCTGAACCAGATGACCTATAACCGTTGTGTAGGAACCAGATATTGTGCAAACAACTGTCCTTATAAAGTACGTCGTTTCAACTGGTTCAGCTACTACAATGACGAGCTGTTTAGAGATGTGAACCCATACCAGAATGAGTTAGGAAGACTTGTACTGAATCCTGACGTTACAGTACGTTTCCGTGGGGTAATGGAGAAATGTTCATGGTGTGTACAGCGTCTGCAGGAAGCTAAGCTGAAAGCTAAGATTCAGGCTAATAGTTCATTTGCCAAGCCAGATGATAAGAACCTGACTGCCTGTCAGAGTGCTTGTTCTGCTAATGCAGTAGTATTTGGAGACTTGAATGATAAGAATAGTGCAGTTTCCAAGCTTTACTATGATGAGAGGTCTTATACAGTATTGGAAGAAGTGAAGACACTTCCTTCTATCAAGTACATGACCAAGGTTAGAAATAGAACGATAGAAGAATACGAAGAAAAAGAAGCAGCTAAAAAGGCGGAGCAAACTTACGCTTAAGCTGCTATACAGAAAATATTATCATATACGCTTTAAGAAAATAGCATATGAGTCACGTTGAATCCCCCATACGCCAGAAATGGGTTACCAACACAGAGCACTACACTAAGATTACTGAAGACATCAGTAGACCCATAGAGTCTAAGCCAAATCTGCTCTGGTTGGCCGTTACCGGCTTTTCCGGCTTGGTAATGGTGGCGGGCTTTGCTCTTATTGGATGGACTATATGGGAAGGGATTGGTACATGGGGACTTAACCCTACGGTAGGATGGGGATTTGATATCACCAACTTCGTATTCTGGGTGGGTATTGGTCATGCCGGTACGCTGATCTCGGCAGTACTTCTCCTCTTCAGACAACCATGGCGAAACTCCATTAACCGTGCATCTGAGGCCATGACCATTTTTGCCGTCTTCTGTGCAGGACTTTTCCCAGTGATTCACATGGGGCGTCCTTGGCTGGCACTCTGGTTCTTCCCACTGCCTAACACAAGAGGGTCCCTTTGGGTGAACTTCAACTCACCTCTCCTTTGGGATGTATTTGCCATCTCTACTTATCTGACGGTATCACTTGTATTCTGGTACTTAGGGATGGTACCTGACTTTGCTACGCTAAGAGACAGACTACTTAAGAAAGGAAGAAAATTCATGTCTTCTATCTACGGCTTCCTGGCCTTTGGATGGGATGGCTCTTCCAGAAACTGGTCCAGATATGAGATTGTAACATGGGTATTAGCAGGTTTGGCTACTCCACTGGTACTTTCAGTACACACCATAGTAAGTATGGACTTTGCCACCTCTGTTATTCCCGGGTGGCACACTACTATTTTCCCTCCATACTTCGTAGCTGGGGCTATCTTCTCGGGATTTGGAATGGTACAGACCCTGATGATAGTTACCCGTAAGGTGTACAAATTGGAAGACTACATCACCATGGACCACATGGAGTCTATCGCCAAGATTGTGGTAGCTACAGGTTCTATTGTGGGTCTGGCTTACATGACAGAATTCTTTGTAGCCTGGTACTCAGGATCACTTTGGGAAAGATATATTTTCATTAACAGAGCTTTTGGTCCTTATGCCTGGGCATACTGGATCATGTTCAGCTGTAATGTGATCACTCCACAGTTATTCTGGTTTAGATGGGTAAGAAGAAATATGGTGTTCACCTTCATCCTATCCATCTTCGTGAACATAGGTATGTGGTTCGAGCGTTTCGTGATCATTGTAACTTCTCTTCACAGAGATTATCTGGCATCCAGTTGGGCTACTTATACACCTACCTGGGTAGAGGCGGGGATTTTTATAGGGACATTCGGATTGTTCTTCTTCCTCTTTTTCCTCTTTGCCAAGTTCTTACCGGTGATCAACATTTTTGAGGTAAAGACGCTGGTAAAACATCCAAAGAAGCCAGAGAATTTAGGAGATACAGAATCAGTTGTAGTAGACTAAGAAAAATATACTCTGGGTGAACCGGAGATGAAAATACACTAACAATTATGGACAAGCAGTTTCTGTTAGGTAAGTTTTTGAACCCTGACCATGTGATGGAAGCACTAGCAAAATTCAAAAGTGCTGGGGTAAAGGTATATGATGTGTACACCCCCTTTCCTTTACACGGAATAGAATCCTTGTTGGACATCAAGCGTACCAGGCTCGCTTATGCATCCTTCATCTACGGTGTGATAGGCTTCTCAATCGCTGTACTTGCCATGAGTTCTATCTTTGGTAGCTTCTGGCCCATGAACATCGGGGGTAAGCCTAATATCCCATGGCCAAGTTTTGTGCCCATCACTTTCGAATTAACCGTACTGTTTGCTGCACACGGAATTGTAATCACCTTTTTCATAGTAGCTAGATATTGGCCAGGGAAAAAGGCAGTCTTGATGGATGACAGACAGACAGATGATGTGTTCGTGATTGCATTAGATAAAAACAAGATTCAGGATATAGATGAAGTTACCCGCATTCTGAAGGATAATGAGGCCTTTGAAATAAGCGAGAAAGAAGTAACTGTATAAGCTGCATAATACATGAAGATGTCAAAAAACATATATCTGTTTGGAGTGTTAGCCCTAACCGTCTTTTTGCATGGCTGCTATACGCCTTATACTGATAAGTCCAAACGGAATAAGGAATACGCTCCTAACATGTACACCTCTCTCGCTCCAGAAGCTTACTCTCAAACGGAGAATGAAGAAGGAAAAGCGAGAACTACTCCTTTTGCTAATGGGCTAAGTGCACAGCTAGCTCCTGAAGGAACAGTGCCCAGAACTTCTCGTACCTGGTACAGATCTGAGCAGTATGAGCCTTTCAACTTCGGGCCTATTTATGGTGAATTTAATAATGACAACTATGAGTTAGCTGGTGAAAAGGTAACGATAAGCCCATTATTCAATGTAGATACAAATGCAGAGGGTCAGCAGTGCTCATCTGAAACATATACCAGAGGAAAAGAGCTATACGAAATCTATTGTGTCATGTGCCACGGTGCTAATGGCCAGGGAAAAGGGAAACTGGTAACTGAAGGAGTATTTGGAAACGTTCCTTCTTACTCTGATGAGGCGCATAGATTCCTCCCTCCTGGAAAGATGTATTACTCTATTACCTATGGAAAAGGGATTATGGGTTCTTATGCATCTCAACTTACGCCTAAAGAGCGTTGGCAGGTGATATGTTACATCCAGGATTTTCAGGATAATTATTAAGCACAGTTAGCAATTTTGTTTCAAAATATAAATACACAGAACCTTGGCTAGTTCACATTTTACACCGGAACAATTGACCGAACGCTTCGAGCTCTCCTCCAGGATACGAAACATCGTATATGGACTGGTCGGTGTAGGGGTCATACTGGTTCTCATCGGTGCCTTCCTGGCTCAAAGTGGAGATGGCCATCATGATGATTCTCATGGTGAAGAGCACGCAGAACTGATAACAGAAAATCCAACTATCCATACAGTAGCGAATGACCAACATGATGATGGTCATGGAGAAGATTCTCACGGAGACGACGGTCATGCGGATGAAGCTCATGCTGGTGATGACCATGGGCATACAGATGCTGCCCATGCTGAGGCTCATGGAGATGATGGACACGGTGGAGGACATGGACACCATGGTCCTACCTGGGTGACGCGGGTACTCACAGGATTCTACATGAGTAACCTCTATTTTATCACCATAGCTATGGGCGCATTATTCTTCATAGCTGTTCATAGAGTAGGTAATGCGGGATGGCAAACTGCTATAAGAAGGGTTCCTGAGGCTATGTTCGGCTGGCTGCCATTTGCAGCTATTGGTGCAGCAGCATCTTTCCTGTTCATGGATCAGATTTTTGAATGGATCATTATCCCTGAAGGACAGGATGCACTTATAGATACAAAACGTGCTTATCTAAACCCAACAGGTTTCATTATAAGAAGTATCATCTTCTTTGGTGTGTGGATTCTGGTGGCCAGGGTACTTAGAAGACTTTCCACTAGAGAAGATACCCTCGGGGGTCTTCAAAACTTTGAAAAAAGCCTGGGAGTCTCAGCAGGATTCGTTGTATTCTTCGCTATCTCCTATTCTCTATTTGCCATAGACTGGATTAAGTCACTAGAGCCACACTGGTTTAGTACTATCTTCGGGGTATACACCTTTGCAGGATCTATGGCTTCTGCTATGGCTACCCTGACCATTCTGGTTTACTTCCTGCGTCGTCAGGGATACATGAAGTATGTGAATGATTCTCATGCACAGGATATTAACACTTACATGTTGGGCTTTAGCATTTTTTGGGCTTATATGTGGGTGTCTCAGTTTCTACTGATCTGGTACTCAAATATTCCTGAAGAAACCATTTACTATGCTAAGAGATGGCGCACAGAGGATTCAGCTTATCTTGGCTATGCCCCATTTTTCTACCTGAATCTGATCCTAAACTTCATTCTTCCATTCCTGGGGATGCTAAACAGGAACGCAAGAAGAGACCCAAGGTTCTATATCCCTATAGCATGCATTATTCTCATAGGACACTGGAATGATCTTTTCCAAATGGTTATGCCAGGGGTAATGTTTGATCAGGCGAAGATAGGTATGTTGGAAATCGGATGGTTTATGATCTTTGCGGGTCTGTTCCTATTGGTAGTATTTAGAGGATTGTCTAAGGCTAACTTGGTTCCCCTTAAGCACCCATATTTGGAAGAAAGTCTACATCACACTACGGGTGATGTTTAAACAAGCGGGGAAAGAAATTTCTCTACTTAATAGAAAGTTTTGTTAACAATCTCCGTATAGGAGTGTTTATATAGTAAAAAGAATATATATTAAGATCTGTAAGTAAGATATCTATGGATCCACAATCATTGATAAGCATTGCCCAGGTATTATTGGGCGTAATACTTCTGCTAGTAGCAGCTAACCTCTATCTGGTTTTCCGATTTAGAGAGATAGATCCATTTGCCAGATGGAATCCTAATACGATAAACCCTGCTTTATTTCTGGCATTTTTCGCATTTGGAATGGTGATGACCTTCGTGCTCTATGATATCTATAGAGATTACATGACCATCACCTCTAATCCTGCTTCAGTTCATGGTGAAGCGATTGATAGTATGTTTTGGTGGACAATGGCAGTATCTATTTTTGTAGTAGTAGTAACTAACTCTCTACTTTTCTGGTATTCATGGTATTACAGAGGAAAACCAGGCAGAAAGGCGATACACTATTCTCATAATAACAAACTAGAAATCGTCTGGACAATTATTCCTGCAATAGTATTGACACTTTTGGTAGCTAGAGGGGTAGTTGTATGGCATGACATAATGAGTGAGCCGCCAGAAGATGCTGTTCAATTGGAAGTAAATGGCAAGCAGTTTGCCTGGACAGTTCGCTACCCTGGAGCTGACCTAGAATTTGGAACTACCAGTGTTCAATATATAGATGATGGTACTGGAAATGACATAGGGTTCAACTTTGAGGATAGAAGAGGACATGATGACCTGATCACAACGGAGATTCATTTGCCAGTAGGGAAACCAGTACTGTTGAATATTAAATCAAGGGATGTATTGCATTCGGCCACCTTACCACACTTCCGCGTGAAGATGGATGCGGTTCCCGGTATGCCTACCTCATTCTGGTTTACGCCTACCAAGACTACTGCAGAGATGAGAAAGATCAGAGGAGATGAGGAATTCAACTATGAAATGTCTTGTCAGCAGATTTGTGGATCTGCTCACTGGAATATGAGGAGAGTGGTGGTAGTAGAAACAGAAGAAGAATTTAATAAATGGCTGAGATCTCAGAAGCCTTTCTATGCTACCTGGAAAGAGGTAACGGGAAGTAGTACAGGAGGAGTAGCAGAAATTGAAACTGCTCCAGAAGCAGAAGAAGGGATAATAGCAGCAAACTAAGTTTTCATAAACATAGACTAACAAAATATTTAACTGAAAGACGATGGCAACAGAGCAATTACATGTACACGCCGGAGAAGGCCATGCTCATGATGATCATCACGATCACCACCATGGTAATTTCTGGACTAACTATGTGTTCAGTACTGACCATAAGGTGATTGCCAAGCAGTTCCTGATAACAGGAATCATCATGGCAATTGTGGGTATTGGAATGTCTACCCTTTTTAGGCTACAACTGGCATATCCTGATATGGACTTCTCCTTTTTGAGTCCATTATTAGGAAAATGGGTAGATGGAGGAACCCTTGATCCAGGATTCTATCTTGCTCTGGTAACCATGCACGGTACCTTTATGGTATTCTTTGTATTGACTGCAGGACTAAGTGGAACCTTCTCTAACTATCTTATTCCGCTTCAGATAGGTGCGAGGGATATGGCCTCAGGATTCTTGAATATGTTATCCTACTGGTTCTTCTTCGCCTCTTCCATCATCATGCTGGTTTCTTTATTCACCGCTGGTGGACCTGCATCTGGTGGGTGGACTATTTATCCGCCGTTGAGTGCGTTGCCACAGGCAGTCTCGGGTTCTGGAATAGGAATGACGCTCTGGTTGTTCTCCATGACACTTTTCATTGTGTCTTCACTACTGGGGGGTATTAACTATATCACAACCGTACTGAACCTGAGAACAGAGGGTATGTCCATGGATAGGTTGCCACTGACTATATGGGCATTCTTCCTGACAGCTGTTATTGGGGTACTTTCTTTCCCGGTTCTGTTTTCTGCAAGTTTGCTATTAGTATTTGACCGACTACTCGGTACATCCTTTTATCTTTCTGACATCTACATAGGGGGTGAGCTACTCCATTATTCTGGAGGTAGCCCTATTCTGTTCCAGCACTTATTCTGGTTCCTGGGACACCCTGAAGTATATATCGTACTGCTTCCTGCCCTGGGGATTACCTCGGAGGTTGTAGCAGTGCATTCTCGTAAACCTATCTTTGGATATAAGGCCATGATCGGGTCTATCCTGGGTATTGCGATCCTTTCATTCATTGTGTGGGCGCACCACATGTTTGTAACGGGAATGAATCCATTCCTGGGGACAGTCTTCATGTTGTTTACGCTGGTAATTGCGGTGCCTTCTGCCATCAAGGCCTTTAATTACATAGCCACACTCTGGAAAGGAAACATACAGTTTACTCCGCCTATGCTTTTTGCTATAGGTTTGGTATCCTTCTTTATCACGGGAGGGATTACAGGTATCTTCCTGGGGAATGCCGCACTGGATATCCCTCTTCACGATACCTACTTCGTAACAGCACACTTCCATCTAGTAATGGGGAGTGCCTCGGCATTTGGATTCTTTGCAGGAGTTTATCAGTGGTTCCCTAAGATGTTTGGAAGAATGATGAATGCCAGAATGGGATACATTCACTTCTGGTTTACTTTTATCTCACTTTACTGTGTATTCTTCCCTATGCACTATATGGGAATGGGTGGTGTACCAAGACACTACTATAGCTTCTCAGCCTTCAATTTCTCTGAAGGATTTATGGATCTGCAAAGCTTCATTACTACGGCCGCTATTGTAGGTTTTGTAGGTCAATTCTTCTTCCTGGCTAACTTCTTCGGAAGCATTTTCTGGGGTAGAAAACTTACTGAAGAAACTAAGAACCCATGGAAATCTACTACCCTGGAATGGACTACCCCTGTCAACCCTGGACACGGGAACTGGCCCGGAGCTATTCCTAAAGTATACCGTTGGTCTTATGACTACTCCAAGCCTGGTGTGAAGGAGGATTTCATTCCTCAGACTGTGCCTGACTCAGAGATAGAGTATGAAGAAGGGTACGTGCCACCAAAAGCACCGGAAGTAGGTAAGCCACAGATAGAAATAGAAACAGAAGAAGTCGAAGATTAGCCAATGGCTGTTCTTCGATAGAGAAAAAGATATTGAAGAATTCATCCTCCATACCAACAGCACTTACTGTAAAGAGATTTCAACTAATCTGCTTCCTTACAGTCGGTGCTGTTGTTTTTTTAATTCTGGTAGGAGGAGTTGTGAGAATGACGGGATCCGGAATGGGATGTCCTGACTGGCCAAAGTGTTTTGGACAGTGGGTGCCCCCCACAGATGTTTCTCAGCTGCCTGATGATTATCAGGTAATTTATAAAGACCGCGGATACGCAGATACCACCTTTAATGCTTTTAAGACATGGGTGGAGTACATAAACCGACTGATTGGTGTACTCATAGGGCTATTTGCCTTGGCTACGGCTGCCTATTCTCTGAAGCTTAGGAAGGCCCACGCTAAATAGCGTAACTTTAGCATGGGCCTTCCTAAGCTTCAGAGAATAGGCAGCCGTAGCCAAGGCAAATAGCCCTATGAGTACACCAATCAGTCGGTTTATGTACTCCACCCATGTCTTAAAAGCATTAAAGGTGGTATCTGCGTATCCG
>JBCDBC010000027.1:0-13891 GCA_039184535.1 Bacteroidota bacterium
AATACGTATATGTACCTCCACGATTACCCAAAAGCGGAGGAAAATTTCCAAAAGGCACTCGCATTAAGTAGAAAATTTCAGGAACCTAAAGCCGAAACCAAAATCCTGAATAGCCTAGGCTTACTATTTCTGGAACAGAAAGAGTATTCAGCGGCTCTTTCTTACTTTAAAGAGTCTTATGTAATCAAAATAGATGAAGGACTTACTAGAAGCCTGGGTACAACCTATTATAATATAGGAGAAGCAAATATGCTTCTAGGACAGTTTGATTCTGCCAGTCACTATTATGCACGTTTAGAGAAATTTGCTGAAGAATCTAATAACCTAGCCTTCAAGCGGGATGCCTTAGATGGATACGCAAATGTTGCTGCACTTATTCGCGATTATCCCAGAGCCATCAGACTCCATAAAGAAGGCTTAGAAATAGCTCTCTCCCAAAACCTAAATCCTAACATACTGGATACTTATGAGGAACTAGCTATCTTATACACTCAGATAGACCAGCATGAGGTAGCCTATGAGTACAGACTCAAGTATGACGAACTGAAAGACAGTCTGTTTAATCAACAAACCAATAAACAGATCGCAGAACTGGAAGCTCAATACATGGTCAGCCAGAAAGAGAAAGAGTTGTTTGATGCCATTAATAGAGAAAAAGCCAGAAGGTGGCAGTTATACGCAGTAGCCAGTTTACTTCTACTCAGTGTGCTCATACTCGCAGCAGGCTTCGGTAGGTATAGATTAAAAATCAAAAACCAACGTCTACTAGAATCCAAAAACCAGGAAATACGTAAGCAAAACCGGATGATGGAACTCCAAAGTCAGGAGATTTCCGCACAAAATGCGCTCCTCAAACAATCCAACCAGGACCTGGAGCAGTTTGCCTATGCCATTTCTCATGACCTAAGAGAACCTCTTCGTACCATACGAGCATACATGCAGCTACTGATCAAAAGATATAGCAGCAGACTGGATACTGATGGAAAGGAATTTGCCAATTTCGCAGTGGTAGGGGCAGAAAGAATGGATACCCTCCTGAGGGACATGATGGAATATGCCCGAATAGGCCAAATGGCAGGACCTTCCAAGTCAGTAGATCTGGAGCTCATCATAGAAAAGGTCAAACAAAACCTCTTCAAGCAGATATCAGAAAACAATGCCAAAATAGAAATAGATCAGCTCCCCCTGGTCTTTGGCAATGAAGCTGAATTATACCTCCTCTTCCAAAATTTGATTAATAATGCCATCAAATTCCGCAGACCAGATGAAAGCCCCTTAGTGACTATTTCTGCAGAAGAAGGGAGAATGGGATATCTCATTAAGATCCAGGATAATGGAATAGGGATCCCAAAAGAGTATCAACAAAAAATCTTTCAGCTATTTAACAGGCTTCATACCTCCTCTGAATTCGAAGGAACAGGCATAGGACTGTCTATTTGTAAAAGGATAGTAGAGAAGCTGGGGGGAACCATCTGGGTTGAGTCGGATGAAGGAAGAGGAACCACTTTCTTTGTCAGGCTACCTGCCTTAAACAATGTAAATAGCATCTCCAAAAGGTATTAGTAGGTAAATCCTAAAATAGACTCTTACCTATCACTGGAAAACCACATATGGGGCTTTCCTCCAAGGTTTTGTTGTTACTAACATTTTACTACTATGAAAGTAAGGCTTATTAGTTGCTTCCTTTTAATAGGAGGAATTCATTTGCAGGGATATTCACAGACTACTATTGAAAAAATCCCCCCTAAGTACACAGAAGTATGGGAACCTGAGCCAGCTATAGTTACCCCAGGAGAAGGAACAGCCCCTCCTTCAGATGCTATCGTACTCTTTGATGGAAGGGATCTATCAGAATGGACAAATGAAAAAGGAAAGGCTCCCGGTTGGAAACTGGAGGGGGGTATGGTTACCACCAAGCCTGGTACAGGCTACCTAGTCTCTAAAAGATCCTTTGGGGATGTTCAACTTCATATAGAATGGAAAGCCCCTATTAAAATAGAAGGAGAAGGCCAGGGTAGAGGAAACAGCGGGGTATTTCTCATGGGGAATTATGAAGTTCAAGTGCTGGACTCTTACAACAATCGCACATACGCTAACGGCCAGGCTGCTAGCGTATATAAGCAGCATATCCCTCTGGTAAATGCTATGCGCCCCCCAGGAGAATGGCAGGTATATGATATCATTTTCAAGGCTCCTACCTTTAATGAGAATGGGACACTTAGGGCTCCTGCTACCTTCACCGTATTACATAATGGAGTACTGGTACAGAACCATGTTAGCCTACGGGGACCAACTGTCTATGACAGTCTTCCCAGATACAAAAAGCATGCACCTAAACTTCCTTTGAGGTTACAGGACCATGATAACCCTGTAAGCTTCCGTAACATCTGGATAAGAGAATTGTAAAACCCATAAGTAAGCCTGCATAATTGCAGGCTTTTCATTTCCTCTACTATGAATCAACCTATCAAAGTGGGCCTTTTTGCTTATGGTATGTCTGGAAAAGTATTCCATATGCCCCTATTAGACCATGACCCTAACTTTCAGGTTAGCAAAGTGCTGGAAAGAAGCAGAATTACCGCATCCCAAGACTACCCTTACCTGACAGTGGTTAAAAAGGCAGAAGAACTCCTCGAAGATCCTGACATAGAGTTGATCATAGTGAACACACCAGAGGCTACACATGCCTCCCTCTGTAAGCAGGCATTAGAAGCAGGGAAACATGTGGTTTCAGAAAAAGCATTTACTGTCACCAGTCAGGAAGCCCAGGAATTAATTCAGCTCGCAGATGAGAAAGAGCTAATCCTGAGCGTATTCCAAAATAGAAGATGGGATAGTGATTTCCTAACTGTGAAAAAAGTGATAGAAGAAGGCTTACTAGGAAGAATTGTCTCCTTTGAATCCCACTTTGACAGATACAGAACCTTTATAAAACCTGCTACTTGGAAAGAGGATGATGCTCCTGGTACGGGGATACTCTATAATCTGGGATCTCACCTCATAGATCAGGCTTTGGTATTATTCGGTGAACCCCAGGAAGTCTTTGCTGATCTAAGGGTAGTAAGAACTCATGGAAGGGTACCAGATTACTTTTCCCTCATTCTCTTTTACCCCACCTTTACTGCTACCCTAAAAGCCAGTTATCTAGTGAGGGGGAGACACCCTAAATATCAGGTGTTAGGAGAAACTGGGTCCTTCAAAAAATTTGGGATGGACCCACAGGAAGACGCCTTGAAAGCGGGAATCCCATATGGCTCAGCCGGATGGGGAGAAGAAGAGGAACATAATTGGGGAGAATTAGACACTCGTATTAGCGGCCTGGATCTCACTGCCAGAGTTCAAAGTATCCCGGGAAGCTATTTATCATTTTATGCTAACATATTTGAGGCCATAAGACAAGGAAAGCCCTTAGAAGTCCAGGCAGAAACAGCCTTAAAAACTATACAAATAATCGAATCATCATATGAAAGTTGGCGGACTGGACATAAGATCCAACTGAACACACTTTAATCGTTTGATATAGTTTTTTACAACTGTAAGCTTGTAGCAGTAAACAATTTTACGAAGTGAATAAAAATCATCCATCATATATGATTTTTGTCATTTCTCCTCTACCTTAACTTACCCATATTTGATCGTTCAATTATCATTTGCTCTCCTTAGCTCTCCGATCACCCAATCAGATTATCATCTTTTCTTTCTCCTCCTCCAGGACTGGTAGAGAGGTTAGAGCTAAAACTATAATGATCTATGGCATTCAAGTCATTCTCTATTCCATCGAATCTCAGTACATCCATTTCCCTTACTCTGCTTAGCGTTTTCTTCTTCCTTTCTTCTCCTGATATACAGGCACAGTTTACCCAGAGTCTGTTAGAGAATTCAGGTGCCTCGAATGGAACATGCATTCAGTTTGGACCTGATGGAAACCTATACGTAGGAAAGCAAAACGGAGAAATTCTCATGCTGAAAGTTAAGCGTGTGAAAGCCAATGATTACGTCATTGAAGAAGAACTGAAAATATCCCTGATCAAAGAAATGCAAAATCATAAAGATGATGGATCTGAGGATAATGAAAAAGTGAAGAGACAGGTTACCGGCCTCGTGGTTACTGGTACAGCAGAAAACCCTGTATTATACATCACTTCATCCAACCCTAACATTGGTGCAGGGGAGACAAAGGGAGATATAGACCTGGATACTAACTCTGGGGCTATTTCCAGGCTAAGCTGGAAAGGCTCATCTTCTCCCGCCAATACTAACCTAGATGCAGCCAAAGATGAAGATGTCTGGGAGAAGGTAGATATGGTGAGGGGACTCCCCAGATCAGAAGAGAATCATTCTACTAACGGGATAGCCTTAACTAACTTGGACGGTAAACCCTACCTGATCGTATGTAGTGGAGGATTTACCAATGCGGGTGCCCCTTCTTTGAAATTTACCAAAATCTGCGAATATGCCCTTTCCGGGGCTATTCTGTCTGTGGATCTCACAGCTCTGGAAGGCATGAGTATTAAAGGTTCCGGAACAGAAAAGTATGTTTATGATCTCCCCACCCTGGATGACCCTACCAGAGGCAATGTAAATGGAATAGAAGACCCAAATGCCCCAGGCTATAACGGTATTGATAATAATGATCCTTTTGGAGGAAATGATGGACTGAACCAGGCCAAACTAGTGGAAGGTGGCCCTGTTCAGGTCTTTGCACCAGGATTAAGAAATACCTATGATCTAGTCATTACAGAGAACCGTAGACTGTATGCTACTGATAATGGAGCTAATAAATCCTGGGGAGGGCTTCCTAAAAATGAAGGACCAGCTGTGGGAGGAAATTCTTCAGTTACCAATGAATTACATGTAGATAGCGAAGGAAATGAACTAGGAGGAACTGATGGCTTTAAATACAATGGGCAGTCTGTAAATAACCAGGATCACCTTGAACTGATCACGGGAATAGGCACCAATAAAACCCTGGATAACTATACCCCAGGTAGCCATTATGCCGGCCACCCAAATCCCATAAGGGCTAATCCTGCAGGAGCCAACATTTACACCCATCATGGTACCAGTCAAAGTAACGATGGGATTTACAGAACTGTTATATATAACCCTAATGGAAGCGGAGATGCTGCCAATCCGGATAAAGCGCTGCCTGCCGACTGGCCTCCCGTGCCGGTTTCTATGAAGAACCCTGCTGAAGGAGACTTCCAGAACCCGGGAGTAGATGATAAGGCCATACTAACATGGACCAAAAATACGAACGGCATAGATGAATATACGGCTAGTAACTTTAATGGCATTTATAAGGGAAACCTCATTGTAGGAACTTCTAATGCTAGCATAGGAGGCGGTCTTTACAGAATTCAAATAAATGATGATGGCAGCCTAAAAGATGCTGATTTCGCATGGGAGCAGGAATTGGGTAGCCCCCTGGGAGTGGTGTGTCAGGGAGACAATGATATTTTCCCCGGAACCATTTGGATAGTTTCTTATGGAGGGGTGGTAAAAGTACTTGAGCCTGATGATTACTGTCAAGACAACCCTAATTCAGATGTTTTGGCAAGTGTCAGCGTCGGAACTGACAATGGCGGGGTAGATGCCTCCACACATAACGCTTCCTCTTTTCAAATCACCAATGATTCTCCTGGTGGAAAAAAAATAGAGAGAGTTAGCTTGGATTTGACCACTAGCTGGTTGCCTGATTTGGTTTTTGATCCGGACGGAGGTGCAGGAGATACCTTTGGTAAAACGCTTAGCATTGATGGAGGTAGTAGCGCTACGGGTTATGCTTCCTTTCAGTTTAACAAAGACTATCAAAGCGGAAAGAGAGAGCTGATTCTGTTCTTTACTGATTTTGATCCTGGAGAAAGCTTTGCGTTTTCACTAGACATAGACCCTACCACCATTCAAGGAAGCCAAACACCTGGTCCTGCTTCCGCCTCTAGTATCTCAGGCATGGAGTTGATAGGGGCGGAATTCAGTATTTCTTTTTCCGACTGTGCCACCACGGTAGGTAAGATATTTGCTAAGTCGGGTACCACTTCTGCTGGTGTGCTATGTGCCAGTAAGCAGAAACCTTCACAGCCATCTATTTCTGTGGTTGGCTTAAACGGGCCATCTGAGAATGTATTTGATCCATCACAGACAGTACGGGTAAGTGGGCCTGCAGGAAATAAGGTAGTCCTCATCCGGGCAGAATTAGCTTTGTCCATAGAAGGCGGAGGATTTGATGTGGATGCTTACGAGGCCAACAGAATCATTTCCTCACAGAGTTATTCTGCTACCATAGGTGCTACAGGCTCTGTAGATATTCCTATCACGCTTACGTCCACCGATGAGGAATCTGGCTATAATTACCTTATAGCTGCCATAGAAGAAGGAGGTTGCTATGGAGAACCCTCCTCAGTCTGGAAACTGAAACTGATTCAGTCTCTGGGAATAGTGAAAAAAACTGTCTATATCAATAAGGGGACCATGAACACCCCTGATGACATAGCTTTACAGTGTATCAACTTTAATGATTCCAACTCCTTTAGCCAATCTAACTCTGTAATTTCCATCACTCCCGGAAGCGAGTTGGAGCTGACAGTAGTCAACACAGATGTTAAACCACACAACCTTCAGATTAAAGGGAAGAGTATAGATGACCAGCCTATTCCAGCAGGCGGACAAAAAACTTACAATGTAGTATTCCCTTCAGAGGGTGTTTTCTTAATGCATGACAACCTGGATGGCCTGGATAACCAGTATCTCGGCTTGGGGGCAGTGATTCATGTACAGAACTTTGGGGGAGAAACCTTTTATTGGAACCTAAAGGAACACTACAGCAACTGGAACTTCCTCCTGGAGTATGGAGCTTCAGTCAATTATGAAATTTTTGAGCCTGACTATTTCACCATAAACGGCTTGGCTCAGCCTGATCTTCAAGATGACCCCACAGCAGCCTTACATGGAAAGGTGGGGGAAACTATCAGGCTGGTGATAGCTAATACAGGCTTGATGAAGCACTCCATCCACTTCCATGGATATCACCTGGAAATTATTTCATCTTCCAAGCACCCCTCGCACGCAGGGAGGATTAAAGATAGCTTCCCCATAGATCCTATGGAAAGTCTAGTGTTGGAACTGATTCCAGATCAACCTGGTGAATTTCCCGTCCATGATCACAACCTCTATGCTACTACAGGTGGAGGGATGGAGCCTAATGGTATGTTAATCGTCATTTCAATTGAAGAATAATCGGAAAGAGTATATACTGATGAAAAAAGTAATTCAATTTCTGTCCGTTTTTGTATTCCTGCTCTTTCTGGCTTCATACACACAAGCACAAGAGAAACGTGTATTTGAGATAGTGTGTAGAAACTCCGGTACAGCCATTATGTGGGATGGGACTCCCCTCCCCCTTTGGGGTTTTAAGTATGGCCTTGGCGGCCAAGTTGAGATTCCTGCCCCTTTCATCTACGTAAACGAGGGTGACTCAGTCATTTTTCACGTTACTAATCAGTCCCCTATGCCGCATACCATCCATATGCACGGAGTGGACTTAAATCAGGCTAATGATGGCGTACCTGAAACTTCATTTCTCATCCCTGGAATTCTGGGAGAAGGCACGTACAGATTCCTGGCTGATCATGCGGGAACCTATATATACCACTGTCATTATGAGTCGGTGATTCATACGACCATGGGCATGTATGGCGCCTTCATTGTAAGAGCTAAGGACAATGCGAATACCGCCTGGACGGGTGGGCCTTCATTTGATAAGGAATACACTTGGGTAATTGCAGAAATGGACAAAGAGTGGCATGAAGACGCACCTGAGAATGGAGAAATCCCCTGGTTTGAGCCAGACTACTTTGTTATCAATGGAAGATCTGGGGAGCAGCTAAATGATACAAGTGTGTCTATTTCGGCTGACCCAGGTCAGAAAGTTTACTTGAGAACCATCAATATTGGCTATGGCATACAGGAAATTGTCTTTCCTACCAGCTTCAATGCCACTACTGTTAGTTCTGATGGAAGGCCGCTCCCTACTGAGCAGGTTTCAGATACGCTCAGACTTTATCCAGGAGAAAGATATGGGACCTTACTGGACTTTTTTGCCGAAGATGCTGACAGCATCAAGGTAAACTACTATGACAACTATAAAGAGACCCCCATGTATACCAATATGGTCCCCTTAAATGCAGATGGGGGATCTTCCATCCCTACCATAAAATTCGGACAGATTGATGATTTTGAAGGAGAGGGAGCAAACCCCAATTTCTGGGCAGTAGGTGCTGTGAGCCCAGTCCCGCCTGTGAAAGTAGAAGGAGGAGGCCCCGAAGGAGAAAATGATACCTACATGAAAATGACCTCCATAGGAGGAACGGGCGACCTGGTTCAGCCTGGAAGTCGTTTGGTAGTATTCAATGCCCGCCATTGGACAGGAAACTATATGGAAGAGGGTGTGAGCCTTATCAGAATGGACGTCAAAAACCTGGGGGATAGCCCTATCAACCTAAGGTTGAAGTTGGACGCTGAAGATCACACCTACGTCAGTAAGCAAGGCGTGGAAGTGAGCCCTGGTAGTGGATGGCAAAAGATTTCTTTCTCCATCAAAGAAGAAGATATGGAAGGTTCCGGAAACTTTGAGGAGTCTATGTCCAATATTGTAAATGCCTGGATTTTCCACAGCAACAATACGGTCTTCCCAGGCCCAAAATCAGTAGCTGCATTGGGAGTGGATAATATAGAAGCTACCAGCGCGGGTGCTGTTAGCATAAACAAGGATAAAGAATTACAGGAAACATATCAGGTTTCTGTGTCTCCAAACCCAGCAGTAGATTTGGTAACCTTATCCTTTACCGCTCCAAGCAGAGGGAAGTATGAAATCCAACTTCTGGATCTGGCGGGAAGGGAAGTTTATAAAAGGACCTTCAAGAATCTTGCTAAGGGGCCTTTCTGGTTAGACATCCCAGTAGAATCCCTTGCAAACGGAGTGTATTACCTGAGTCTCCATCATGGGCTTAAGCCCGTGGGTGCAGAAAAGATTTTGATTAACAAGTAAAGGAGAAAAGACCTTCTATGTTAGGAAGAATAACCCATTATATTCTCCAAAACAGGTGGATTTCCTATTCACTAGGGATTCTTATTGTCCTGGGAGGTGTACTGAGTAATCCTTTCAACATAGAAGGCAATAGCGTTTTTCCAGAAACTAGTCTAAGGTTGGCTGCAGTGCCAGATCTGGGAGAAAACCAACAGCTTATTAGAACTGAATGGATGGGGCACTCTCCTGAGGAGGTAGAAAATGCCATCACCTATCCACTCAGTTCTTCCCTGATGGGAATAAAGGGGCTAAACAGAATCCGTTCTTCTTCCATGGAAGGACTGTCTATGATTTACCTGATTTTCGAGCAAGGAGTTTCTCCTCAGCAGGCCCGACAGCAAATCACACAGCAACTCCTCGGCATTAGCAGTTCTGAGCTACCTACAGGCGTATCTCCACACCTTGGACCAGAAGCCTTACCTACCGGACAGATCTTCAACTACTACCTGGAAGGTCAGGAAGCTCATGGAAATCCGTCTCTCAGTCTTCATGAGCTACGAAAGTACCAGGAGTACTTTGTCAAACCTGAACTGGAAAGCATTCAAGGGGTAGCAGAGGTAGCCAGCGTCGGTGGTTATTTGGGAGAATTCCAAATCATCCTGGATCCCAGAAAGGCTCACCTACATGGAGTAAGTATTTTTGAGGTCATACGGGCTGTGAAGGGAGTAGGAAACGACTTAAGTCTGGGAGAAATCTCCTCTAATGGGCTCAGATATAGCTTACAACTGAGGGGAGAAATCCACCAACTTTCTACCCTGGGGCAGCTTCCCATAGTCAGTTCCAAAAACAAAGTACTCCGGCTAGCAGATATAGCAAATATCCAGCTAGGCCCCCAAGACAGAAAGGGTGCCCTGGATAAGGACGGACAGGAAGTAGTAGGTGGTACTATCTACATGCAGGAGGGAGCACAAGCCCTGAAAGTCATCTCCCACATAGAAGAGAAAATCCGTGAGTTGAATAGGAGTGGAAACCAAAAAGTATTAGATGATGGAAGCCATGTTTCTATTAGCATTACGCCTTACTACAACATTTCCTCCCTCATAAAGGAGGTGCTGGGAACCTTATCACATACCTTAAAGCTGGAGTTACTGATCAGTTTTCTGGTAGTCTTGATGGCACTGAGGAGCCTGAAACTCTCTCTGGTGGTCAGCTTGCTATTACCCCTGGCCATTCTATTTTGCTTCTCCATCATGAACCTTCAGGGGATTGAAGCCCACCTACTGTCTATTGCTGGCATAGCTCTGGCCATAGGGTCAGTAGTAGACATGGGAATCATTCTTAGTGAACATACGGCAAGGCTTATAAAGGAAGACGATTCTCTTCCTACAGATGAAGCCATCCTTTCTGCTGTCAAACAGACAGGTCCTGCTTTACTAGTGTCTATGGGGACCACCATCCTGAGCTTTCTTCCTATTTTCCTTTTACAACATGCAGAAGGGAAGATGTTTATTCCCCTGGCCTTGACCAAGACTTATATCCTTTTGGGGAGCATCATCATTAGTTTTTTCCTGCTGCCAGTAGCCTTATCACATGCCTATTCAGATTCTCCACCCTGGGCTAAGTTCACCTCCATCCTGAGCAAAAAGAATCTCCTCCTCTTCATAGGTTTGATAGGAATTTTCTTTCAGTGGCAAAGTGTATTCATCATTCTGGCAGGTCTCACTACAAAATCCAGTGGGCAAGCCAAGGGTGGATTCTTTAAGCAGACGGGGCTCTTTTCCTACCCACTTTCCATCGCGTTTCTAGGAATGTACCTCATAGGACAGTTGTCAAAAGTATGGCGTCCACTGGGCTATGACCATAGCCTATTTCTTAATTTCCTGCTGGTAGCAAGCCTCCTCATCCTCTACTTTTTCTCCCTACACGTCCTATTCAACAAATATGAAAAAGCCTTGTCATGGTTAATCACTAACACAAAAACAGTGGCATATTCTCTGGTAGGTATACTAGGACTAGGAATACTATCATGGATAGGTGTTTCGCCTGTAGAGGCTGTCCTCCCACAAATTGCTGCAAATCAGACGTACATGGCAGTGAAGTCCTGGTTCCCCGGCCTATCAAGGGGATATTTACCACAGCTGAATGAAGGGGCATTTCTCTACATGCCCTCTTCTGCTACCCATCTCTCTTTTTCTCAAAACCTGGAGACCCTCTCCCTTATGGATCAGCATCTGGCCAATATTCCGGAAGTCAAGCATAGCCTTGGAAAGTTGGGTAGGGCAAGTAGCGCCCTGGATCCTGCCCCAGTTTCCATGTTTGAAAACCTCATCACCCTCCAGCCGGAATATGTGTCTGATACAGAGGGTAGACCTATGAAGATACAGCTTGATGAGGAAGGCAAAGCCGTATTGAATGAAAATGGAAAGTATATCCCTTCCGCTAGGGGTGAATATGTACGCCTTTGGAGGTCTCACGTACATACTGAGGAAGATATTTGGCAGGAGGTAGCTAAGCTACAATTCCTGGGTATTAGCCAAGCGCCCCTCCTCTACCCCATTGAGAGTAGACAGATCATGCAGATGACGGGAGTGAATAGCCCTTTGGCTATGGTCATAAAAGGTGCCCAGTTAGATAGTATCGAAAAGTCTGCCCATGTCTTGGAACAGTTTCTCAAAACAGTTCCCGGCGTGGACCCCAAAAGTGTATATGTCCAACAGCTTAATGGCTTACCTTATATACATATAGTCCCCAACCTTAAGGCCCTGCATACACATGGAATGACTCAACCACAGCTTCAGAAGTTACTAGAAGTTTATCTTCCGGGTACACTGGTTGGGGTAAGCAGGCAGGAAAGAGCTGCTTATCCATTAAGGGTTATGGTGGGAAGAGAGTGGAAGGAAGATCCAGGTCAGCTAAGCTACCTGCCTATCGTTCTTCCCTCAGGTAAAAGCGTGAGGTTGGGAGAATTAGCAGATATATCCATGCGGCCTGGTCCCATGGCCATTAAGGGGGAAAATAGCTTCATGGTTACCTACCTCACCTTCTCAGAAGAAAAAGGGACTTCCTTATATGAGTGTGCCCAAAGGGTGGAACACCTGCTGTCTTCTCACCTGGAGAAAGAGGAACTCAAACTAGCAACGGGAACTCAACATGAAATGATAGGCTCCTACCAGCAAATTCAGCAGGCAAGCCAACGTCTTAAGCTGGTCATCCCTTTGAGCATTCTCTGTATTTTTCTACTCATCTATCTCCAGTTCAAATCTGTAGTACAGACCACCATTATCAGCCTGGGGATATTAGTGAGTTGTTGTGGAGGACTTATTTTCATGGCCTTTTGGCAAATGCCGATCAGTACCATAGCCTTCTTGAACGGACACTCCCTGATAGACTACCTACAGCTGAGTTCTGTAGAACTGGGGATAGCCAGCTGGGTAGGCTTCATTGCCCTCGTAGGTATTTCCGTAGATGATGGAGTCATTCTGCTATCATACATCCGAAATAAGACTGCTAAACTTACCCTTTCAGAGCGAGAAACTTTCATTCAGGCAGTCATTAGTGCCGGTAAGCAGCGACTAAAGCCCTGCCTATGACCACGGCCACCACCGTTTTAGCGCTCTTACCCATACTTACCTCTACTGGAAGAGGAGCAGAGGTGATGAAACCCATAGCCTTACCCCTCATGGGCGGCATGTTAATAGAGGTACTAACCCTATTTCTGATCCCTGTCCTGTATATCACTTGGAAAGAAAAAAATCATAGGCATGAGTAATAAAGAACATACTCACTTTGTGAAACTGGAATTCTCCGGATGGAAATGGGGAGCACTTGGCTTATTGATCGGTTGGTTGGTCTTTAGCCAAAGAGAAACCATCGTGAAGTACCGGAATTTCTCCAGTGAAGACATTACTCAATGCGGTCCTGAAGAAGAAGTAGAAGAGGCGCAGTACACCTGTTCCATGCATCCAGAAGTACATGCTTCAGCGCCTTCCAACTGCCCGGTTTGTGGGATGAAGTTGGTAGCCATGGGCATGCATGATATGGGCAAGCATCAGCATAGCATTTCCACGCCTTCCCACGCCCTCAGCCATCCCATCTATACTGTCCCCGTTCAGGCTATGCCTATGCGAAAGACCATACAGTTAGATGGCTTTGTACAGGCTGATCAAAATCAGAACCTGGTTATCACCGCAGAATATCCCGGAAGAATTTCTTCCCTCCTACACCTACAGGCAGGTAGCCATATCCATGCTAACCAAAAACTAGGCTCTATCTATTCTGAGGAGCTTATAGCTGCTCAAAAAGAATTCTTCGATGCTACCTGCTTCAGAGTTACTGACCCCAATATGTTTATCGCCGCCAGAAAGAAACTACGCAGATGGTCTTTTACTGAAGAACATCTCTTGGCATTGGAAGAAGGAGGGGATGCTATCAAGACCTTTCCTATTAAGAGCCATTACTCAGGCAGGATACAGGATATTCTCATACAGCCCGGTGCTTATGTACAAGTAGGCACCCCTGTAGCTAACATCATCCAGTCAGAAGCACTATGGGCAGACTTGGAAGTATTCCAGGAAGACCTGGACTGGTTACAGGTGGGTGACAAGGTTCAGCTACAGGCTTCCATGGGAATGAAACAGGGAGTGGAAGCTCGAATTTCCTTCATTGACAACTGGATAGACAAAGATAAAGGAACGGCCAGGGTCAGGGTCCTACTCCCTAACCAATCCAGAGACTGGAAGGTAGGCCAGTATGTTAAGGGATCTGCTGAAGTAATGAAGGCTGAAACTACCGTTCAAATTCCCCAGTCAGCAGTACTATGGACAGGCAAGAGAGCCGCGGTTTATGTAAAAGAAAAAGGCACCCACC
>JBCDBC010000028.1:0-13866 GCA_039184535.1 Bacteroidota bacterium
AAGGCCAGCTTCACCCCTAAAGTATATCTGAAAGAGGTAGAAGATTATTTAGTTATGATCCCCTCCTTTGAATATACCACTGAGGGGGGCGTATCACATGAAGTATACATTGATGGGAAAGAGAAAATACTCATTAATGAAGCAGAAAATACCATAAAGCTGGAGAGGCTTCTGGAGGATGAGGCTAGGCTTATCTCATTGTTAGATAAGCTGCACGAGGAAAACGGAAGTAGGCGGGATTACTATTATACTATCCCTGTTTCTAAGGTGATGGAAGACGGCTGGTTTTTCCGGGTATTTGAAGAATTAAAAAAAGAAGGAGTAGAGATCTATGGATTGAAGGAATTGAAAAAGCTTGCCTACAATCCTAATCCTCCCCAGATGCAGCTAAGGGCCAGTAGTGGGACAGACTGGTTTGACGTAGAGGTAGATATCCAGTTTGGGGACCAAAAAGTTAAACTAACTGATATCCGCAAAGCCATTGTGAATCGACAGAATTTTGTCCGGTTAAATGATGGGACCCTCGGAATGCTACCAGAAGAATGGTTAAAGAAATATAGCTCCCTCTTTAAACTGTCAAAGGTGGGGAAAGACAAAGTTAGCTTTTCAGCTTTCCAGGCTAGTCTGATAGATGAATTAATAGGAGAAATAGATCAGGCAGAGGTTTTTGAGGACCTTTTTAACAAAAGAGAAAAACTAAAGTCGTTTACCAAAATCAAGAATGTTCGCCTTCCCAAAGACTTGAATGCTACCCTCAGAAACTACCAGCTTGCAGGATATAACTGGCTCAACTTTCTGGATGAATTTGAATGGGGAGGATGCCTGGCTGATGATATGGGACTCGGTAAGACCGTTCAAATGCTAGCCTTCCTATGCAAACAAATTGCTAATAGACCGGAAGAATCACACCTGATAGTAGTCCCCAGGTCTCTGGTATTTAATTGGATTAAGGAAGTCGAGAAGTTTTGTTCTCACCTAACAGTATTGAATCATTCTGGTACCCAGCGGAATAAACATCCAGAAGCCTTCTCAGACTATGACCTTATTATTACCACTTACGGATTAGTTAGATCTGATATAGAATGGATGCGAGCCTATAAATTTGGGTATGTCATCCTGGATGAATCTCAGGCCATCAAGAATCCCCTAACCCAATCAGCCAAGGCTGTAAAGCTCCTTCAGTCCCGAAATCGTCTGGTGATGACAGGTACTCCTATAGAGAACAATACCTTTGATCTGTATTCTCAAATGGACTTCTTGAATCCAGGTATGTTAGGGGGGATAGAAACCTTTAAGAAGGAATTCTCAAATCCCATAGATAGGGACAGGGATGAGGAAGTAGCTGCGGAGCTACGAAAGCTTATTTACCCCTTTATTCTTTCCAGAAAAAAGCAGGAGGTGGCTAAAGAACTACCAGAAAAGACAGAAATAGTCCTGTATGGAGAAATGTCGGCTAAGCAGAGAAAGGTATATGATTACTACAAGGATCATTTTCGGGATCTCATCCTTGGAAAAATAGAAGAGGAGGGCCTGAGTCAGTCAGGCATGTATGTCTTACAAGGTCTTTCTAAACTTAGGCAAATTTGCAACTCTCCCCAGTTGCTTCCCACTGATGAAGGGGAATTCACTAAGGATTCCGTCAAAATGGAATTGTTGATGGAACACCTTGAAGACATCATTCCTAAGGGTCAGAAGGTGTTAGTATTTTCTTTCTTTACCGGCATGCTTTCCTTGATTGAGGAAGAGCTAACGAGACGAAATATGGGATTCGTAACCCTAACCGGACAAAGCAGGAATAGAGAAAAACTTGTAGAGACTTTTAAGCATGATGATGAAAAACAAGTATTCCTCATTAGCTTAAAGGCAGGGGGATTCGGCTTAAATTTGACAGAAGCTAGCTACGTCTTTTTGATAGATCCATGGTGGAATCCAGCTGTGGAACAACAAGCTATTGACAGAACCCATAGGATAGGCCAGGACCAACAGGTGTTTGCCTACAAGATGATCTGTAGGGATACAATAGAAGAAAAAATTCTGGCTATACAGCAGAAAAAGTTGGCCGTATCTCAGGATATTATTCACACAGAAGCTGGATTCCTCAAAAAATTAGACAAAGAAGATATTAAGGATCTATTTGGATAATAGGCATAAATCAGTCTAGCTGACATTCCCCTTAAAGGGTCACTTCCACATGCTTGCGCATCATGGAATGATGGGCAAAGTCATCGTCTTCACTAAAGGCACAAATAAGCCAGAGTTTGGTTCCTTCCTTAATGGATGTGCTATAGGCTGGATAAGAAGCAGTATCTATGGTGAAAGAGACCTTGGTGGTCCTACCCTTCTCAGCGCACTCATAGGTTACATTTGCCTTGTCTTTGAACATCTCCTCTACAGCAACAGGATTACCAGCAGCTTTTACATACAGATCATTCATGAGAGAATTTCCATTCTCATAGGTAAACATCAGTAAGTGGGTGTCTTTGATGTCATTCTTCTGGTTAAAACCTAGGGCTACCCAGCCATCATTGGGAGCAGTTAGTTCCATCTTGAGTTGATCTCCTTCAAAGTTCCAGGAAATGCCCATACCTCCTACCTCAATTTGTTTTTGGGCCTGAGCAACTTGTACTGTCAAAAAGGAAAGTAGAAATAAAGAGGTAAGTCGAATACTTTGGTAATTCATCTAATCAGTATTGTAGATTAACAAAAAGGAAATGATTAGAATCAGGGGACTGTTAGATGAACGAATCTCTACAGATCAAGTTTCACATTTCTCTTATTCTTTCCTCTCTTTCCATCAGTCACCAACTCTTTTGTTGTCCCCTAATGGGCTAGTTTCGTTTTAAGAATTTTATTGATCTTCACAATGAGAGGCCCCGTCCACCTTCCTCCGCTAGAGGTAAGCATAGCTACCCCGAAGTTCTCCTTGGGATGGATAGAATAGTTAGAGGCAAAGCCATCCACATCTCCTCCATGCCCAAAATCCCCCGAAGCCCAGGAAAACATCCCAAACCCATAATCTCCTATCCCTTCATAGGCTACCTCCGTATCCGAGGACACCATTAGGGAACTTACTTCCTGGGTCTCATTATACTTCCGGTACGCCTGCAATTGGGCTCTCATCAATCGTAACAAATCTGCCATAGTAGTACTGACAGTGGTAGCTGGAGAAAGCTTGCCCATCACCCATCCTTTTGTCGGGATTTGTCGGTTCTCTTTTCTGTAAGCCGTGACTAGTTGTGGGTTATCAAGTGGTAGAGTATAAAAGGTCTCCTCCATTCCGGTAGGCTCAAATACATAGGAGGTTAACAACTCCTCGTAAGAGGTCTCCTTAGCTCTTTCCAGTAAATAGCCGAGAAGCCCATACCCAAAATTAGAATACCTATATCCAGGGTCTTTCTTCAGTTTCAGCTTAGCTAATTCTTGTAAAAGGTCTTCCTCCGTGTACTCATACAGGTAAGGATCTCCATCCTTTCTTTTGTATCCCACTTTCGCATTTCTGGGGAGTCCAGCTCTGTGATGTAACAATTCTCTAAAAGAAATGACAGACAATTTTTGCCGGGTCTTATCAGAAATGGAAGCAGGTAGGAAATCTGTAATAGGCTGCTCCAGCTTAATCTCTCCTTCCAACAGCAGATTATTAGCTATGACCCCCGCCATCATCTTACTTAGGGAGGCTATTTGGTAAATACTATGCTCATCTACTTCTTTTTTCTCACTTCTGTCATGATAGCCTCGGTTAATGAAAATAGGAGCCCTTCCTGGCAGTAACACTCCCACACTTAAGGAGGGCAATTCCTCTGCTTCGTAGATACTGTCTACTATGGCTTCTACTGTTTTTAGGTAAGCCTCTTGCTGAGCGACAAGGGAATGATAGTTAAAACATAACCCCCAAATGAGGCTGATAAGGATTGAGTATAGGTTCTTTTCCATAGGTTTGAGTAGGTTGATTGAATATGAATATCTACCTCATAGATGCAGATCATATAGAAAAAGTTGTATTCTATAAGAAATAGTTTTACCAGCTATGGATTTCTGTTTTTTCTCTTTTGGAAAAATCCCATGATTTTTTGATAGCCTAATTTCTCAAAGAATGCCTCGTTCTGAGGTTGGACACCGAAAGAGAGAGTTGAAGGAGAAGCTTCAAAGGCTTTTTCCATTAATTTGCTACCTATGCCTTTTCGTTGATAATCAGGCAATACTAGAATCTCTGAGACTGTGGAGAAGAAATAGCCATCCGTTAACAATCTAGCACAGCCTACCAAAGCTTCTCCATCCCAGGCGGTGAAGTTGATAGTACTTTCCAAGGCTAGCTGAAGCTTTTGGATATCATAGGTTCCCGGCCAAACAGTCATCACCAATCGGAGGAATTCTTTTTCACCTAAGGATGAATCATCAACTATATAAATTATTTGGTCTTCCATTTTTGTTAATGATTGTTTTCACTTTTTGTAAGGGTTGAAAGCCATTGCTCACATTCCTCAGGGCTTCTCAGCCTGTAAAATTGTATGTGTGCATACCTGGGATCATCCGGGAGCTTGCTATATCGTCTCACATTCTTACGGTAAGTCCTCAAGGTCCACAAAACAATGGAGTCATGAGAAAATAGCATTCTTAGGGTTTCTCTGTTGTTAGTACCAGGCCAGAGTTCCTTTTGGTCAATGACACGAGATATGGCCCGTGATACCGCCTGCCAAAGGGTCCGCCAAAAGGAGAAATCAATCCAAACAATGGTATCCGTCAGGGCCCATTTGATATGATTCGTTCGGGAATAGTTCCCATCAAGTACCCAATAATCCTGCTCCAAGGCTTTCGCCAACTTATCAAACAGAACCTCATCTGATGGCTCCGTCCAATTAGGTCCCCAAAAAATGGCATCCAATTCTACGTAGGGATAATCAAGCTTCTTCGCCAACTTCTTGGCGAAAGTGGACTTACCGGAACCACTAGTTCCAATGACATTGATTTTTTTCATAGGAGAAAGGCTATCATTAGGAGTGAAAGAAATAACAGCATATAGACTTCCAAAGGGGTTATTTTGAAAGTTCACTACCTACTAATTTCCTGAAGGCTGCATCTGTCAACACCTTAAGCTCAAATTGATTCATGTTTTGCTGAAGCCTCATATTGGTGATGGGCCACAGATCATCAAAGAAATAAGCCATCTCTGTGGTATTCCCTTCTGTGTCCGTAACATAGAGTGCCTTAGTCAATATGAAGGCTGATGAACCGCCCTTCATTCCGGCATGCTGAAAAATGGCTCTATTGGCTGGATTTTCCATAAGAAACTCCATGGCCTCATCCAGATACATTTGTGTTTCTGGAGAAAAGTAGGTCTTGGCATTGATCTTCCCCATGAGGTCTGCATACGCTGCTACCGTAGAAGCAGGGAAGTTATCTGACCACACTCGCTGTATATCTATGCCTAGATCTGCTAACTCCAGTTGGTAGGTAGCCCCATTCTTAAGTTTCTCATGAATCTCCTCAGAAGCCTGAGCATACTCACTAAGGCTCATTTCTTTTAAGGCTGCCAATAATTCATTTCCATTCAGATCCTTGAGTTGTTCCTTCCCTATTAAAAGAGCGGAAACAAAGTAGAAGATGTCTTCATGATTTTGGATCCCCAGGCTTTGAATTCTTGTATTGACCTTTTCAAGGCCTAACCTATCCAACAGCCATTCAGAATTGGCATTAGAACTGTGAGAAATCATCCCTTTAGCCAATTCTCTAATAGAGATATTTCCGTCTTGAATTTTGGCAGATACCGATTGTAGCCAAGCTGGATGTGCGTTTGCGTCTGTGTTAGGCAGGTAGTATTTCGCTACTTCCTCTAGGGAGATCATTTCATCGGGATCCAAGTCTCCTGAAGCTGCCTGCTCAGCATATTCTATCGCAATGATGATCTTCATGGTACTGGCTAATGGCATCATCTTATCAGGATTCTTTAGCGCCAGCACAGTATCATTCCTCACCAGCTTGATGGCAGACTGATCAGGATAATTTCTGATAAACTCCAGTACTACTTTTTCATCAGGTGCGAATCCCTGAGCATTTATATCTAAACATAGGAGAATGAAACAACAAAAAATGCCAAGTGGAATAAGTACTTTTTTAGTAAATGAAGACATATGATTAGTGGTGACGGTGTGGCTGATAAAGCTAATATCTCACAAAATACAGAGGCTTTCAAGAAAGTGGCACTAGAACCTAATTCTGGTAGACCTTCTTTTTTCTGTGGGTAAAAAAGCATCACATTTCAAGTAACATCAAGAGCGTAGTCCTTCGTATATTTGTAAAGACTTACTTCTGTCTGGCTATATGAACTTCAATCAGCAACTCATATTTCTTTTCAGTGCATTGGGAGCTGTCAATGGATGCTTGCTAAGTGGCTATTTTCTCTTTCTCAAGAAGGAAAAACGACTTTCAGATTTCTTTTTGGGAGGTCTTCTTCTGATGATCAGTATCAGGATCATTAAATCGGCCTTCCTCCATTTTAATCCAGAGCTATTCCAGCTATTCATCCAAATAGGGCTTACGGCTTGTCTGTTCATAGGCCCTTTCCTGTTCCTTTACGTTGCCAATGCTACTCTCTTGAAGCTCAAGTTAAATAAGATCTGGCCCTTATTTTTGGTACCCTCCTTCTTGTATTTAGGCTGGCTTATGTATCATTTCCCTTATGATGGCCCACCTAATAGCTGGAGTCCCTATGTGCCCTATATTTACAGGTTCTGGCTGGCTGGTATTCTAGCCTCTGCTTTTCTCCTCAGGCATAAGGTGAAGAAGCTTTTCATGAAGAATGAGAAACTGAGCCATGAAGAGCGCTGGTTACTTACTATTTTCTCAGGTGTCACCCTCATTTACCTCGCTTACATTACTGGCTCATACACCTCCTACATAGTAGGTGCTCTTTCATTCTCTTTTGTGTTCTACGTTTCTGTTCTCTTATACCTTTATCAGCGTTATCACCGACCCATAGCTACAGATGTGCCTGTAAAATATGCGAGTTCTGGCCTGACAGAAGATGAAGCACGCAGGAACATGGCCCTGGTTCAACAAATCATGAAGACGGAAAAGCTCTATCTGGACCCAGAACTTAGCTTGTCTAAACTCAGCCAGCGGATGGGGATCACTTCCAAAATTCTCTCTCAGTCCATTAATCAGGTTAGTTCTCACAACTACTCCAGGTACATAGCTCACCTCAGGATAGAAGAAGCCAAAAGGCTCCTGACTTCTCCAGATTACCAGCACTATAAAATAGCTGCCATAGCTTATGAGAGTGGCTTCAATAGTTTGTCAAGCTTTAATGCCGCTTTCAAGGAATTAACAGGAAAAACAGCCAAAGAATTCCGCAAACAGCTGGTTTAGTCTTCCAGATTCATGATGTTGGAAGAATTTAGCCCTCATTCTCCTCTTCTTGCCTCAGATGATCAGGGATACTCCTGATCTCACATCACATGTAATTCTTAACCTTTAATTCATTTCACCTATGAAAAGAGTAGGCTTATTTTCTCTCCTCCTTCTGTTCTTATCTCCCCTGTTTAGCCAGTCTGAGGAAGACAAAATCATTGAGGCATTACAGGGCTATATGGTGGGCACCTCCTATAATTATGCAGACAGGGTACTATCCTCCTTCATGCCTGGGACCAATATGTTTCTGGAGAATCATGACAAAGAACTCAGGCTCATGAAAATTGAAGAGTATGCAGGGAGAATAGACAAGTTCAAAGCTGGAGAATTCAACGGGCGGGTTAGCCACATTCTGGATATTGACAGATTCGGGCTTATAGCTACCGCCAAGCTGGAAGTACTCATCCCATCCATCAACAAGAGGTTCGTTGACTATCTCTTGTTGAGGAAGCTGGAAGGAGAATGGAAAATTATCAGTAAAACTGCCAGCAGCGAGGCCAGTGACAGACATGGCAAGAAGGCATTATTAGTAGTCTCAAGTACGAATAAGCAGGGAGAATCAGACCTACCTGCTGGCAACAGCTTCCCAGAAGTGATGCTGGCCTATCATGGCTACCAGCAAGCTGGATATCATGTAGATATTCTCAGTCCTAAAGGCGGGAGAGTACCTCTGATATACATAAATCCTAAAGACAGTTTACACTTAGCTTATCTGTATGATAAAGAATTCATGTACAGACTAGCACACACGCTTTGTCCTGATGAAATTAATTCTGCTAAGTATGACATCATCCAATATACAGGAGGAAGCGCACCTATCTTTGATATTCCGGAGAATAAAGCCATACAGGAGATCGCCATGAGCATATACGAGAAACACAATGGAGTCATTGCAGCTGTATGCCATGGAACGGCAGGTATAGTAAACCTAAAGACAGAAGACGGCAAGTATCTGATTGATGGTAAAAATGTAAATGGGGTTCCAGATAGGCAGGAGAATAAAAGCCTGGCTCACTATCAGCACTATCCCTTTATCATAGAAACCGTCATGAAAGAAAGAGGGGGCATCTTCAGGCATTCAGATATTCAGGAACCTCACATGGAAGTAGCAGGCAGACTGATTACCGGCCAAAACTCTGTATCTACAGAAATGGTCACCCAAAAAAGCATAGAGGTGAGTGAGGCTTTGGAGAATAGCAAATAAGCTGGTAAATCATTACCTCGAAGAACAGAATGGAGCTATCTATTCTGTTCTTCAGGCTTAATTAGATTGGTCTTTCTCCATCAAATGTTGGAATTGATACCTCCTCTTGACTACTTCTGGAACATGAAGATTAATCCATTCCGTCAGTTCCAGTAGCTTTTCTAAATAGGCTAGGCCAAAATCCGTTAGCTGGTACTCTACCCGGATAGGTACCTCTGGAAACATTTCCCTTTTCAGATACCCATCTTTCTCTAGGCTTTTTAGTCGCTCTGACAAGCTTTTGGAGGAAACCCCATACAACATCTTTTTCAGCTGATTAAATCTTAGCTTACTATGGCCTCCAAGAAATAGAACTATCAAAATACTCCATTTGTCCGCCACTGGAGCCAGTATATCTCTTATGGGACATACCTCAGGTGGCTGTTCAGGATCTAAATGGCCGAATATTTTTTTCAGCTTTTTTTGAACCTTAATCGCCTGTGCATCAGCAACAGTTTCTCTTTGGTTACTTACTTTACCCATATTAACTCATTGACTTACAGCAGCTTTATCAGCATTTTAGCTTTACAAAAGTAACCTACTTACTATTTTAAAGCAATTTAATGGAAAGACAAACCCACCAAATAGGCAAGAACATTCTCTCATTTCTGGAAGCAGGTAAGGCGGGAAACCCTACCATCCTTTTCCTTCATGGGATTCCGGCCAGTGCAGAACTCTGGCGTGAGGTTATGATACAAGCTACAGAAAGGGGATATCATTGCCTGGCACCTGATATGCCAGGATACGGAGGAACAGAAGTGAAGGACAAAGCTTACTATACCTTTCCTGAGACTGCCGAGCTTTTCATCACATGGCTAAAAGAGCTAGGGCTAGATGATATCTGGCTAGTAGGCCATGACCTTGGAGGCGCTGTGGCCCAACTCATGCTCACTCAGAAGGAGGCCCTCTTTCTAAAGGTAAGTCTCAGCAATGTAGTTACGGCTGACACTTATCCTGTTCCCGTCATTGAGAAACTGATTAAGGCTGCCAAGATGGGACTGTTTTACTGGATGGCCCGCTTAGGCAGATTTGAGATGGGTAAACAGTACAAAGGGATGAAAAGGGTATTCATCAGAAATACATCATTCTCACAGGAAGATTTTCAGCGCATTTTTTATGATGGGAAATTCCACTCTCCTAAGATGGCAGCCAAATTTCAGCGGATGCTGGCCAGGCTCAATCATTCTGCCACCCTGGAAAACATGCCTGCTTTAGCCAAAGTCAGCTTAGCTGTCCACCTCATCTGGGCCATGAATGACCGTTTTCAGCCTTGGGAAGTAGCTGGAAAAATCCTGGAGAAAACCTTCACTTCTGTAAAAATTACTCAAATCGAAAACTGTGGGCACTTCCTACAGCTAGATGCACCTGATGACTATGTAGAGGCTTTGTTTTCATGAGAAACCTGAAACCTCCCTCAGATACATAAAAGAATGAGCCATCCCGAGAAATCAAGATGGCTCATTTGTACTTCATGTTTATTCTTATCGCTTGTGTTCAGGGCTGTCAAATCCTGCTTTACATCCTGCATCCCACTCATCAGGCATATTCCCGTGAGCAGGTATCCCCCCCTGATCTTTCAACATTCTGGCAAGGTGTAGACAGTTCCAGACCAGGAAGGTAGTATTCCTATTGGTGAAGTCATTTTCAGGACCACCAGAACCTTCATCTCTGTAAGAAGGGCCGGGGCCTGCTTCTCCCATCCAACCTGCGTCAGCTTGAGGAGGAACCGTATATCCAATATGAGAAAGTGAGAACAAAATATTCATAGCACAGTGCTTTACGCCATCCTCATTTCCGGTGATAAGGGTCGCCCCTACCTTTCCATAGTCTCTGTACTGGCCCTTTTCATTAAACTGATGGGTGTATCCATACATCCTTTCCAGCGTACGATTACACACGGATGATTTTTCTCCCAACCATACAGAAGTACCTATGATCAGGATATCACAGGCATCTATTTCTGCCTGAATCTGAGGCCAGTCATCCCTATCCCACTCGGGAGTCTGAGACATATCCAGGCCTAGTCCAGCGGGGATTACATAGTCTACCGGGCGGATAAGCTTAGTCTCAACGCCATTAGCTTCAAAAATGCGCTGTGCTATTTTGATAACACCCTCTGTATGAGAAAGGACCGGCGTTCTATTAAGCGTACAGTTTAAGAAAAGAACCTTGAGATCATCATACTTCGCTGGTGGCATGGAGCAGTGCTGCTGAATTTTTTCATTGAGTTGTTCGGACATAAGTGTTATGGTTAAAATGGTTTTATTGGGGTCAGGTTAAATGAGCATGAAGCTTTACTAAACACATAGTCTTATCTGATTAGTTAGCTTGCTAATTTCCCACTTTGTGTCATAAGTTAATTCATGGAAAGGTATAGAACTAACTCATGAATGTTTGTTAGGGAAAAGACATTCCCCTGGGCATAGATGAATACTACCCTTTTATCTTTCAAGTGGATAAAGGTCATACTGCTGGGCAGCAAAATACTGTATCCGGTTAGGCATAGCTGTACTGATCTTGTTTAACATACTCTCTGAGATTCGATCAGCTTTACAAGTAGCCGCCAAGTATAAGAGAATGGACTCAGCTACATCCTCCCTATTAGGGTGATCTTTCGCGTAGGTACTAATAAAGGTAGGATCTGCTTCTACCGCTTCTTTCCAGGCAGGATCTGCATATATCTCTTCATCCAAGCTTACATGAGCAGCCTCATGAATCAGGGTTTCTATCATATTACCAAATTTCAAGTACACTTCCCCTTGCAGCACATGTACCAGTAAATCATTGCTACCGCCACCAAATGATTCCAATCCGTCGTGGATGGAGACAGTCCGTACATCTTCCATTAGAAATGCAGGAATTTGCCCTAGATAGTAGGCGTATTCAAGTGCATATGCTTCTGCCTCTTCCAGGCTAAATTCTGGATTTACACGTATATCTATTGTTTTTCCCCTTTCATAAGAAGCTTCAAAAACATGAGCAAAAAACATTTGCCATCTGTTTATTCTCCTATCGAACATTTGTCGGTTTTCCTGCCCACGATAGAAAAGGGTATCAAATATAGAAGGATCACTGTCTATGATGATACCCGGCTCATACCAAATGCTCCCTTCAAATGGGGGGAAAGCAGAGACCGTATTCCCTGGATTCATATCGCTCTCCACACAACCTAAGAAGTGACATGAAATACTTGCAAGAAAAAATATGAGTACGTGAGTGAACCTCATGTCCATTAGATAACATTTACCTATATGATAGCGAAAAATGACCTGAGAAGCATCTTTTGAGTCATCTTGACGAATCGTTTACCTATTTTGGAACTGCCGATTATAAGGAAGAAATTCGACTTCCTGATATTTAATCCGATAGGTTTTCTCCAGGTCAGTATGGATGGCAACTGAGAGTGATAATTCCTGATCATTTTCAGCTTCTTCAAAGAAGATTTGCAAGTAAGTAGTGTCATGTTCTCCTACCCATCTACGTTCCCCTTGATGATAACTGAGTCGCCTGAATTCTTTTTCGTCCAATACCACCAAACTGTCAGTAATGTCCAATTTGATCGCATCATAATGAAAAGTACCTGAAATGGGTAGTACATCTCTCACATCTGCATGGCTGTAAGTATAAACATTCCAGCCATGATCTTCGGTAGCATTAGCTTCAGGGAAGCTAAAGGAAAGCGCCTCCTCTATGCCATTAGCTTTACACTTTCTTTTATAAATAGTCAGCGTACTATCTGTTTGTTCCTTAAAAAATAACACATATACAAAACCATTTTCATCCCTTCCTATCCACTTCTGCCGGGTTTGATCAAAGGAGAGTTTCTTCATGGTATAGTCTGTACTATACACCTTCCCTTCCATGGTATAGTCTATGCTGTCAGCAAAGAAAGTATGTACGGAGTGCTGGGTACCTCCCATGAGCTGAAAGCTCCAATGATAATCTCCTGTTAATGAAAATTCATCCTGGGTGAACTGATCTTCAACTGCTGCTATTTCTTCCTGGCTACTCTTATGAGAGCAGGCATTTAAGACCATGAGTGTAGTCAGAAGAGATATGCTTGACAGAGTTTTATATTTCATCTTGAGTTCTTGTATAATAGACTTTCGGTGTCACCAGAAAGATGATGATTTGAATAATATGATGCAATTCATATACATAGAATGACTTATGTGAGATGTACAAAGAACTTTAGGTAATGGTACACCAGAAACGTTAATAGCTATGGCTCTCCATAAAGTTCTGCTATACCCTGTATATCCCCAGCCTGTAGTCCGTTTAGGTTGAAATCTTCAAAATCTGGACTCATAATATTGGCAGTATTGACATGACCTAATCCTAAGACATGGCCAATCTCATGGAGGAGAAAGAGGTGAAAAGTTTCGCAGGTATTAAAGCGTACATTCTCCTGAATAATGACATTACCCGAGAAAGAACTACAAGGCAGATCAGGATAACGGGGATAGCCTATTCCACTTTGGCGAATTTCAGCCACCCAAAATCGTATATCGCTCTGGCTATTCTCTGGTAATTCTTCAAAGTCGATATTGGCGGCAGCAGACCACTCTCTTAAGGCCCTTCTGATTTCTTCCTTGGCATAGGAAGGTAAAGAGCTAAAAGATCTGGACGGGAAATTTATTTGGGCATGTGTATTCACTACACCATTTTCTTCCTGAAAACTGAAGGTGAGGGTTCCTCCGGGCTCTTTAGGCCCTGCTGCTGCAGAACCAGAGGACGAAAGCACAGTAGTTTCTCCCCACTTGAATCCAAATAGACAATAAGCCGCATTACTACTATTGCAGGCTGACAGGGCAGCATTACATGCTACGAATTGGGTAGATTCATTTTTCACTCCATTGTTGGGAACCTCCGGAGTATTCTTGCAGGAAAGAAGTAATAGGAGACAGAGAAAGAAAGGGAGGTAGATTTTTCATAGGTTAGTATGCCTATCCAACAGAAATTTACACTTCCTGTTCGGATATAGAAAAAGTTAGATATAAAAAAGTCTGGCAAAATGCTGCCAGACTATCCCTATTAAACCAGGTGTAAATGGGTACACCTTTAGATTTTTGTTAGACTTTTGTAGAAGACCAGTAAGATGTCAATAATAATACGAGGGCAATTACAGCACCCATACTTTGGCCATCTCCAATCATGGTATGTGCAAAAAACGCCAATACTACATTGAAGAAAAAACCTGCATAGGCCCATTCTTTGAG